>QGVH01000014.1 GCA_003242735.1 bacterium
CCGGTGCACCGGCTTGAGGCCGTCCCTCACGTCCGGCAGCGCCCGCTGCACGATGACGCTCATCGAATAGTCGATGAACGACTCGCGCATCTCGTCTTCGATCAGCCGCGGCAAGACCCGCTCGCGCCTCTTCGGCATGACCATCGTCGGTTGGCCTCCAGTGCCCCGATCGCGTGATCCGGGCGGTTCGGTTTCTCCGTCAGGAACGCGTGATGTTCGGCTTCTCGGGAACGCGTGATGATGGAGGATACCCGGCGCGGGGAGGAGGGTTCGGGTGGTGTTCGGGGTTGCCGGCGTTCACGCGATGGGCCGGCCCGGCGGCGCGGCGGCGTGGCGCCGGGCGGGGGCGGCGTCGTGCTGCCTCGGCACCTAGCCCTGCCCGGACCGCGCCTGCTCCTCGCGCAGCAGCGCGGCGACGCGGGCGCGCAGCTCCTCGGGCGCGCAGCGCTGGCCCCGAGCGACGCGGGCGAGCATCTCCTGGAACGCGGTGGCGTAGCGCAGGCGGGGGTAGCAGCGCTGGCAGCGCTCGAAGTGGGCGCGGATCTCCTCGGCGCTCCCTTCTGCGAGCTCGCCGTCCAGGTACTCGAAGATGCGGGCGAGCGCCTCGCGGCAGCGGACCTCACTCATGGCTTGCCGGGGCGGACGTATCCTTCTTCGACGGCATACCTGTACAGCTCCCTTTGGAGCAGGCGCCGGCCGCGGAACAGCCGGCTCTTCACCGTGCCGGTCGGGATCCCGAGCACGGCGGCGATCTCGGCGTAGGACAGCCCCTCGAGGTCGCTCAGCACGACGGCGTCCCGGAAGTCGGGGGGCAGACGCTCGATCGCCTCGAGGATGGACGCGTCGATCATGTTGCGGAACAGCTCGCCCTCCGGGTCGTTCTGCGCGGCCGGCATGAAGAGGGGCAGCTCGCCAGCAGGGGAGGACGGTGCCTCCGACTCGCGGGCGACCTGCTCGACGATCTCGTCGTGCCTGCGCTCGCGCTCGCGCTGCCGGAGGTAGATGTTCCGGCAAATGGTAAAGAGCCAGCTCTTCGCGGAGGTTCCGGGGGTGTACTGGTCCCAGGCGCGGAAGGCGCGGAGGAACGTTTCCTGGACGAGGTCCTCGGCGTCCGCCGCGACGCCGCCGGTCAGACGGAGCGCGAAGCGGTAGACGGCGTCGAGCTGCGGTAGGGCTTCGGCCTCGAAGGACTGGAGCCGGTCCATGGTCACCCGTCGGCACGGTCGAGCGCGGAGCGGGCGGGCGCTGTACCCATCGGCGGGTGCCACGTCAACGGCGCCGCCTCAGTCGTCCCACGTCTCGAGTATCTCTTCGTACTCCGCTGCCATTCCCGGGTGCCCGTGGCGGAGTGCGGCCTCGATGCCGCGGCGGTAGGCCTCCCTGGCCTCGGCGTCGCGGCCGAGCTGACGCAGCGCGTTGCCGAGCCGGCCCCACGCGTTGCCCTCGTCGTCGGTCAGGGCGAGGTACTCGCGTAGCTCGTCCACGACGAGCTCCCAGCGGCCCAGCCGCTCGTACTCCGCGGCGAGGCCGAAGCGCAGTCGCGGGTCGTTGGGGCTCAGCTCGAGCATCTTGCGGAGCGCGTCGATCCTGGTGTTTTCCATCGTTCGATCCAAACGCGGACGGCGGATCGGAAACCTAAGCGGCGCGGCGCCGGCCGCCAGGGCCGCGCCGGGGCTGGCCGCGTCCCGCCGCGTCTCGCCGTTGCGCCCGGGCGCGTCTCGGGGGTGCGGCCCGCCAGCGTCCGCCCACTGGCCCCCTGATGCCCAGCCGTTCCGCGAGCCGGAGTGCGTCGAAGGGCGCGTGGCCGTGGGCGTCGTTGTCGAAGTACACGTAGACATCGCGTCTCCCGCGAGGGGCGGGCGGCGCGCCGGGAATGCGCCGCGCATCGCGCGGCTCACGGCCCGCCTGCCAGGCCCGGATGCGGTTGGCCCACCCGTCGAGTTGCGCGTCCGTGTAGCGGCTCGCGTAAATCGCCTCGGCGCCGTGCAGCCGGATGTAGACGAAGTCCGCGGTGACCTGCTCCGCGTAGGGGTGCAGCCCTGCGCTGTCCGCGAAGACGAGCGCGGCGCCGTGTTCGCGCAGCAGCTCCGCGAACTGGGCGCAGAGAAAGCTCGGGTGACGCACCTCGAAGGCGTAGCGGAGCGGGCGGTCGCGGTCGGCGCGGGTCCAGGCGCGGCCGGTCAGGCGGTGGTCGTGGCGGCGGGCGAGCTGCGCTGCGGCGGTGGTGGAGCGGGGCAGCAGCGTGAGGAAGCGCGCGAGGCGGTCGCGGTCGAAGGCGAGGTTGGGCGGGAGCTGCCAGAGGATGGGGCCGAGCTTGTCGCGGAGGAGCAGCACGCCGGAGGCGAAGAAGTTGGCGAGCGGCGTCTCGACGTCGCGCAGCTTCTTCATGTGGGTGATGAAGCGGCTGCCCTTGACGGCGAAGAGGAAGCCGGGCGGCGTCGCGTCGTACCAGCGGCGGAAGCTGGAAGGGCGCTGGAGCGAGTAGAACGTGCCGTTGATCTCGACGCTGTTGAGCCGACGGCTCGCGTACTCGAGTTCGCGGCGGCGCGCCAGTCCGGGCGGATAGAAGCCGTCGTGCCAGCTCCCGTACGCCCAGCCGGAGATGCCGATGCACAGGTCCATGCGGTCCACCCGAACTCTGGCGTGGGCACACGCGTGCGCCGGTGCAGTGCTTGCATGGAGCGTTCCCTGCGGCCCCGTGGCGGGGCGTCCGCGACCGTGACGTGCGGCCGTGGTCGCCGTCCGGGGCCGCTCGGCAGGAACGACGGCGGCAGTCTAGCCGCCGGCAACATGGAGCAAGATCCCGCGGCTGCGCTCGCGGGTGCAGGACGGAGGGGAGGCAGACGTGGGGCGGCAGATCGCGGTGCTCGCGATGTTCGGGCTGATGGCATGCGCGTCGGCGGGCGGCGCGCAGGCGCCGAAGCAGCGGGGTTCGGATGCAGCGCGGTCGAACAGCGCGGCGGTGCGCGCCGCCGAAGCAGTGGTCGTCGCGCCGGAAGTGCTCGAGGGCTGGAGGTTCCTCTACCAGTTCATCACCGAGGTCGAGTTCGTGCTGTGCCTCGAGGGCGAGCAGCGTGAGGACGGCGTGCTCTACATCGACGGCTTCCGGCTGGCGCGCATGGAGGAGGCGAGCATCAGCAGCGTCCGTTACCAGCCGTGCCAGGGCCCGCGCTACGTCGGCACCGCCCACAACCACCCGCCGGTCGAGGGCGCGGGCAACCTGTGCTACCGGTCGGTGCCGGACCGGCAGAGCTTCGAGATGGACCCGCGCGCCATCGTGGACGTGGTGCTGTGCGGCGAGGACAAGCACCTGTGGGTGCTGAAGGACGGCCGCACGGGCGGGCGAGGGCTGGACCCGGAGTGAGGGCCAGGGCGAGGGCGAGAGTGAGGGCGGGGGAGCAACGGCAGCTCGCTTGGCGGTGTCCGAGGGCGTGAGCCACCTTTGACCCGCTCACGCTCCCGAGGAGACCCGAGGATGCGTCGACGCGCCGCGCCGTTTGCCCTCGCCCTCGCCGTGCTGACCGCCGCCTGCGGCGCGTCCGATGGCGGAAGCACTGGCCGGTGGGCCGGGACCGTGGACACGCTGCCGTCCGGCCACATCGTCGTCCAGAACCCCGATGCGCCGCTGTGGCGGCCCGGCGAGGAGTGGCAGGTCGTCGAGGAGCTAAGCATCGGCCGTGCAGACGGCGACGGGCCCGACCTGTTCGGCCGGATCAACGCGCTTGCGGTGGATGCCGGCGGCCGGATCTGGGTGCTCGAGGGCCACGCGCAGGAGCTGCGCGTGTTCGGGCCGGATGGTGGGTACATCAGGACGGTGGGCCGCAAGGGCGGCGGGCCGGGCGAGTTCGCGCAGGTCGTCAAGGTCGAGCTCGGGCCGGATGGCAACATCTGGGTCATGGACCCGAGCAACAACCGGCACTCCGTGTTCGACACGGCGGGCACGTACCTCGAGGGCAAGCACGCGCCCGGCGGCTTCGTGATCATGCCGTGGCCCGGAGGGTTCGACCGCTACTTCACGAGAAGCGACGGCCGACTCTCCGCGCGCGTGCCGTTCTCCGGCGGACTGTTCTGGCGGCCCTCGCCGGCCGGTACGATCTGGGCGCTGGTCACCGACCAGTACCGCCTGTTCGAGCTGACGCCGGACGGCGACACGCTGCGCACCATCACCCGCGCCTTCACACCGCTGCCCGTCACGGCCGAAGACCGCGCGCGGATCCCCGAGCAGTTGAAGTGGTTCACCGACCAGGGCGGCAGGATCGATCCTTCCAAGATCCCGGACACCAAACCGCCGCTGGGCTTCTTCTTCATCCGATGATGCCGACCCCATCTGGGTCCGGGTCTCGACGCCGGACGAGGAGGACAGCGGCCGCGTGTTCGACGTCTTCGACCCCGGCGGCCGCTACCTCGGCGCCGTGCGCCTGCCGTTCACCCACAATTCCGTTCCCATCTTCCGGAACAACGCGCTCTACGCCGTCACGGTGGACGAGCTCGAGGTGCCGTACGTCGTGCGGGCGCGCATCGTGAAGCCCGGCGCGTAGCGGCCAGCAAGGGCTCATCACGCCGGACCCGCGCGAGCCGGTGCACCGCACGGACGACCGCGGCCAGCACGGCGGGGCCGGTCACCGCCCTCGGCGTCACGTCCCCGCCCTCCCGCGCCGCCCTTGCCGTCGTGCGCGTTGCGGTCTACTATGCGGATAGTAGTTAGCGATGGCCATGGACGGAGGCGGCGATGAGAGAGCAGCCAGGCGGGCGCGACGGGGCCTCCAGGGCGGGTGCATCGGCATGCGCCACGGCCGTGGTGCTCGTCGCGCTCGCGGCCGGCGCGGCGGCCGGCTGCGGCGCGGCGGACACGGCGCCGACGTACGCGGTGCGGGACAGCGCGGGCGTCGTGATCGTGGAGAGCACGGCGCCAGCGTGGCGGGCGGACGAGGGCTGGCGTGTGGCGGCGGAGCCGTCGCTCGAGATCGGCGTGGTGGACGGGCCTGAGGAGTACCAGTTCTCGCAGATCGTGGGCGCGCACCGGCTGCCGGATGGCCGGATCGTGGTGGCGGACCGGCGCGCGGCGCAGCTCCGCTTCTACGACGCGGAAGGCCGGTTCCTGGACGCGTACGGCAGGAGCGGCTCGGGGCCGGGCGAGTTCCGGTCAATGTTGTGGGTAGGTGCCTACCGCGGAGACTCGCTGGCCATGTGGGATGGCGGTGCGCGGCGGCTGACGGTGATCGCCCCGGAGACGCGGCAGGGGCGGATGCAGACGATCGAGCTGTCCCAGCACGGGGAGCCCGGTGCCGGCAGCTTGATGGTGCAGCTTCCCGGGGCGGTGAGCGGCGTGTTCGGCGACGGCTCGCTGGTGGTGACGCCCGACCTCTGGCTGCCCGTGGAGCCGGGCAAGGCGTCCAGGCCGCTCGTGACGTTCATTCGCTACTCGCCGGAGGGCGAGCCGCTGGACACGGTGGTGCGGGTGCTGGGCCCCGAGATCCAGATACGGCCGCCCGGCTCGGGCAACATCTCGCCCCCGTTCCCTCGCCGCTTCGTCAGCGCGATCCACGGCCGCCGCTTCTATCACGGACCAGCCGAGGGCTACGAGATCCGTGTCTACACGGCTGACGGCGCGCTCGAGCGCGTGATTCGCGCGTCGCACCGCGACCTCGCGGTGACCGAGGCGGCGCGGGAGGCGTACCGCGAGCAGCAGCGGTCGCGCGCGACGGATGATGCCTCACGCGCGCAGATCGAGCGCGCGCTCGCCGAGGTCGAGTTCCCCGCCACGCTCCCACCGTACGAGCGCATGCTCGTCGACGAGGAGGGCCACCTCTGGGTGCAGGACTACCTCCTGCCGGGCCACGAGGGGCCGACGACGTGGAGCGTGTTCGACCCGGAGGGCCGGCTGCTCGGCGTCGTCGAATTGCCGGCGCGGTTCGAGCCGCGTCAGATCGGTGAGGACTTCATCCTCGGCGTGTGGCGGGACGAGCTGGATGTGTCGTACGTGCGGCTGTACGCGCTGGAGCGGGGGTGAGGCGCGGTGCGACCGCGCCTCACCGGTCACCCGCAGATCACGTGCTCACCCCTCCGCCGCCACGCCCTCCGCCGCAACCGTCGCCGGCCTCCCCCCCGCGACCCAGCTCAGCACCACGCCCACGATGAGCACCGTCCCGGCGCCGATCACGTTGTGCCAGAGGAAGGAGACCTGGGGGGCGAGGAACGTGACGGCGGCGACGGCGCTCATCCCGGCGATGAGCCCGTAGAACGCCCCGCGGGCCGTGGCGCGGCGGTAGAGGGCGAGCAGGAAGACGCCGAGGATGGAGCCGTAGAAGAACGAGCCGAAGCGGTTGACCACCTCGATGAGCGAGCCGAGCGAGGCGGCGAACACCGCCACGAAGCAGGCGAACAGGCCCCAGAACCCGGTGGCGAGCTTGGAGACCAGGAGGTAGTGGCTGTCCGTGGCCTGGGGCTTCACGAAGCGGCGGTAGAAATCGATGATGGTCGCGGTGGAGAGCGAGTTGAGCTCCGCGGCGATGGACGACATCGCGGCGGCCAGCACCGCGGCGATGAAGATGCCGGGCAGGCCGATCGGCAGCTCGTTCATCACGAACGCCGGGATGATGTAGTTCACGTCCCGCGGGTTCTCGCCGGTCACCCGCGCGGCCAACGCGAGTGCGTCGTTGCGGACGGCGTTGACCTCCTGCTCCCGAGCTCGGAACTCCTCGGCGAGCCGCCGGGCGGCGGCCTCGTCGCCCGCGTTGCGGGCTGCGGCGAGGGCGTGGGCGGCGGCGCGGCGCTGCTCGAACGCCTGGGCGTAGCGCTCCTGGAGCGCAGCGTACTCCGCGGGAGCGTTCTCGCGCACGCGTGCTTCCTGCTCGGCGTTGAAGAGCAGGGGCGGCTGGGTGAACAGGTAGTAGACGAACACCATCACGCCGACCATGAGCACCAGCGCCTGGAGCGGGATCTTCCAGTAGGCGCTCATGAGCAGCGAGCCCCGCGCCTCGTCCACGGACTTCGCGGTCAGGTAGCGCTGCACCTGGCTCTGGTCCGTGCCGAAGTAGGCCATCATGAGGAACAGCCCGCCGATCAGGCCGGACCAGAACGTGTACGTCTCGGTCAGCGAGAAGTCGAAGTCGAAGGTGCGGAGCCGGCCGGCCGCGCCGGCGACGTGCAGCGCGTCGTCGACGCGCACGCCGTCCGGCAGACCGAGCAGCAGCGCCGCGAGCAGCGCGACGAGCCCGCCGACGATCACGACCATCTGCTTCACGTCCACCCACGTCACGGCCTGCACGCCGCCGATCATCGTGTAGAGCACGGTGGGCAGCCCGATGATCGCGACCGCCACGGGCAGCTTCAGCCCGAGGATCACCGAGAGGATGACCGCGGGGGCGGAGATGATCACGCCGCAGGACATGCCGCGCGAGAGCAGGAACAGCGCGCTGGTGAAGGTGCGGGTGCGCGAGTCGAAGCGCCGCTCGAGGAACTCGTACGCGGTGAAGACGCCGGCGCGGTGGAGCAGCGGCACGAGCGTGACGCCGAGGATCAGCATCGCGACGGGCAGTCCGAAATAGAACTGGATGAAGCGCATGCCGTCGGATGCGCCCTGGCCCGTCGTGCCCACGAGGGTGATGGCGCTGAGCTGCGTCGCCATGACGGAGAGGCCCACCGCCCACCACGGAAGGCTGCGGTTGGCGAGGAAGTAGCCCTCGATCTCGTGCGTGCCCTTCGCTCGCCGGACGCCGTCGTGGATGACATAGACGAGGTAGGCGATGACGATGACCCAGTTGACGACGTGCATGGTCCTACCGCGCGGAGGTGGTCACGGCGCGCTGTGGTAGCGGGCCTGGAGCAGCCACAGCGCGAGCAGCGACAGGGCCTGGACGATCAGGACCCGCACCGTGATGCGCCGCAGCCGGCGGCGGTCCTGCTCGGGCGCGGCGGGCGCCCCGGGTGCGGGTGGGTTGGCTGGCGTTTCGCTCATGGCACGGCCCGTTTCGGGTTCACTGCGTCTTCCGTTCGCCGAGCGCGATCAGGTTCGCGAGCAAGCGGTACGCGCCCGGCACGCCTGCCGGGAGCTGGCGGAACAGGGCGAGGCCGGTGTAGACGTAGGTCCCGCGGCCGACGTTCGCGACCAGCAGCGCCCCGCGCTTGGGTTCCTCGCCCGGGTCCGCCATCTCGAGCAACGGCGTGTACCGCTCGTCCCAGGTACGCGGGAAGTAGAGCCCGCGTTCCTGGACCCAGCCCTCGAAGTCCGCGTCGGTGATGCGGTTCGGGTAGCTCAGGATGGGGTGGGAGGGGTCGAGCAGCGTGACCGGAGCGGCCTCGTCCGTCACGCGGTCGTGGGGCCTGCCGATGGAGAGCGGGTACGGCGCGTAGCCGCCCTCGGACCACTCGTACTGGTTGTACTGCACGATCAGCGTGCCGCCGCCACGAACGTAGTCGAGCAGCCGCGCGTTGTTGGCGCGCAGGTCCGGGCGTAGCTCGTACGCGCGGATGCCGACGATGATGACGTCGTAGCGCGCGAGGCCGGTCGCGGACGCTGACGGCCGGTTCGGGCCCGCCGTGCCCTGCGCCGGCGCGCCGGCGCCGCTCAGTGCCGCTCCGTCCAGCAGGTCCACGGCGATGCCGAGCTGTGCGAGTGCCTCGGGCACGCCGTCGCCGGGGCCCGCGATGTAGCCCACGCGCAGGCCGGAGGGAACGCGCACGTCGAACGCGCGCACGGTCGCGGCGGCCTCGCGGTACAGCGGCCGCGGCCGGATGTGCGGGTAGTCCACGAGCTGGAAGCCGCGGGTGTAGCTGCGGCCGTCCTCGGCGGCGAACACGGCGCGGACGGGGAAGTCGCCGGCAGCGATGCCCGCCGGCGGGTGGACCGTGAGCTCCATCACCTGCGTCTCGCCCGGCGCGGTGAACCGGACGGGCACCGCGTCCGGCTCCGCGCGCCAGCCCGCGGGCAGCTCGAGCCGGAGCGTGCCCGCGATGCCGTCCGGCGCGTAGGCGGCGAGGCGCACGCGGAACGTGAGGCGGTGGGCAGACCCGCCGTCGTCGCTGGTCCCCACCGTCCTCGCGGTGCTCAGCGGGAGGACGGCCGTCCCGGGCTCCAGCGCCACGGAGACGGCGGGCACGACCATCACGGGGCGGCGGATCTCGCCGAGCACCCGGTCCACGATGCGGTGCTGCGCGTCCCGCTCCAGCGTGACTCGCGCGCCGGCTACGATCAGCTTGGCGCGGGCCCGGACATCCGCCGGCTGGAACGGCAGCCCGTCGATGGCCGCGTCGCCCGTCCAGCGGTACAGGTCGCCAACGCGCGGCGTGCGCAGGTAGTACGGCTCGGTCACGGGCGCGTCCGCCGGCACGCGGACTTCGTAGCGCTGCACCAGCAGTGCACCGGGGACAACGGTGTCGCCGGGGGCGGGGTCCGGGCAGTCCCGGCCGGTCGCTGCCGAGCACGTCGCGATGAGCCGCGCCTCCCAGCCCTCCGGCAGGACGGGCGAGAGCGACCGCACCGCGACGGGCTCGGTGCCGCCGTTCCACACGGTGAGCTCGAGGCGGAACGTCTGGCCGGGAACCAGGCGCTCGTGGTCCGCCACCACGTCCAGCACGAGCCCGGCGGCGAGCGCGAGGGCGCGGTTCACGTCCTCCGCCTCCCGCGTCAGGTGGAACCGGAGTTCGCGGGCCGCGGCGCTGCGCAGCGGCTTCGCCTCGAGGAAGGAGTCCGCGCGGGCGAGCAGCTCGGCGGCGCGGGCGAGCCCCGGGACGAGGCGGTGCGGCTCCAGCGGGTTGAACTCGCTCCGCAGCGCGAGCACGGCGGCGTCGTACGCTTCGAGGAGGCGGGCGACGGGCGCGCCTGCCTTGCCGAGCGCGGCGGCGCGCTGCGCGAGGGTCGTGTCGACGCCCTCGAACGGCGTGGCTTCCTCACCCGGCAACACCGCGCCGTCCGGGCCGACACGGACCAGGTCGACGGACGCGGGCCCGAGGCGCTCGAGCTGCCCCATCTCCTGCGACCGGTGCCGGCTGCGGCTCGCCATGGCGATCTGGTGGTGCGAGCGGCCGAGCAACGGATCCAGCGTACCGGTCGAGAGGCGCACCGTGACGCTGTCCGCGCCGCGCCACGGCGCCTGGTAGAGCTTGCGCGGCGAATGGGGCAGGAGCCCCTCCGAGATCTGCTCCGGGAACCGCGCGGGGTTGCCCGCCGCCTCGAACGCGGCCCGCGCCAGGATGCCTGCGGCCTGGTGCTGGCCGTGCCCGTCACGGGGCGTGCCGCTGAAGATGGAGATGACGACGTCGGGCCTGAACGCGCGAACGATCCGCACCACGTCCGCGAGGACGGAGTCCTGCGGCCAGTGCTGGAACGCTTCGTCCGCGCTCTTGGAGAAACCGAAGTCGTATGCGCGCGTGAAGAACTGGGCCGGGCCGTCCAGTCGCCGGGCGGCCAGCAGCTCCTCGCTGCGGAGCAGCCCGAGCGCCTCCTGGAGCTCCGGCCCGATGGCGTTCTGCCCGCCCTCGCCCCGGGTGAGCGAGAGGTAGGCCACATCCGCGCCGCTGCCCAGCGCGAGGGCGCTGAGGAGCGGTGTGTTCTCGTCGTCGGGGTGCGCCGCGATGACCAGCACGCGGGCCGTGTTGCCGAGCCGGCGCAACGCCAGTCCCAGCGCGGCCGCGCCCTGGTATTCGGATTCCGCCGTCTGGGCGTGCGCCGGCGGAGCGGCGCTGAACAGCGCGGCGAGGAGCGCCGTAGCGCTGCCCAGCGTCCGGAAGCGAACGTTCATGGGGGTCATGCCGGAGAAGGTATCCGGGACCGGCCGATGCGCAAGGCGGGCGCGGATCGCCGTTGGAGGTGCCGATCGCGCCTCGTCGCGTCGGGTCGGGCCCTCCCCGGGCGTCCCGGCGAGAGCGAGCCGCAGGCGCCGGTCTGGCCGCCGAGCCGCAGGCGCCGGTGTGGTTGCCGCGCCGGAGGTCCCGGTGGCTCGCCGGGCGGCATGCGCCGGTGTGGTCGCCGTGTCGGAGGCCCCAGTGCGCTCGCCGAGCAGCAGGCCCCGGCGTGGTCGCCGATCGCCAAGCTCCGGTGTGGTCGGGCATCATGTCCCGCTCGGCTGCGTGTCCCGTTCGCCTGCCGAGGGCGCGGCAAACCCCCGTGCTCGTCGCGGCACGGGGACCTGCACGTGGACGTTGACCGCGCCGGGGGCGGGAAAGCCCCCCAGCCCCCCGCACGGGCCGGCGCTGTGGAACTTCGCCGTGCTGGGCACGGCGAAGTTCCACGACGCAGCGTCGCACGGCCCGCGAGCACGGACGTTTGCCGCCCTCCACGGGGCGGGCCCGCTCCCGAGGTGGGCATCCGCTGGAGCGGCGTGCTGGAGCGACTTGCTCCCCGCCGACACAGCCCCTTCGTGCGTGCCGGCCGGCTCCGTGCCCGTGCCGGCGCGGGCGCGCGAGGAGGGCGCCGCCGGGGAGCAACAGCCCCGCTGGATCAGCTCGGCGATCCTGGCCCGGTCGTCCAGCGGAGGGCGCCGCCGGGCCGCGGCCACTCGCCGTCGCGGCGCGCCGCACCGGTTCGACTGGGCGCGGCGGTTCCGCCCCCGGCTCTCACCCCACCGCTGCCTTGATCCTCGCCACGACCATCTCGACCGCCACGCGGTTGTAGCCGCCCTCCGGGATGATCACGTCCGCGTAGCGCATGCTGGGCTGCACGAACTCGAGGTGCATCGGCCGCACGGTGGCGACGTATTGCCGGATCACGGATTCGACGGTGCGGCCGCGCTCGGCCACGTCCCGCTGGAGGCGGCGGATCAGCCGCACATCCGCATCCGCGTCTACGAAGATGCGGATGTCCATGAGCCGCCGGAGCTCGGGCTCGTAGAGGATCAAGATCCCTTCGACGACGATCACCGCGCGCGCCGGCTTGTGCTCCGTTTCCGGGCGGCGAGAGTGGGTGGTGAAGTCGTAGACGGGGCACTCCACCGCCTCGCCGCGGCGCAGCGCCTCGAGGTGCCGGACCAGGAGCGGCGTGTCGAACGCGTCCGGGTGGTCGTAGTTCAGGCGCGCGCGCTCCTCTGGCGGGAGGTGGGAGTTGTCCCTGTAGTACGAGTCCTGGTGCAGCACGGTCACGCGGTCCGCGCCGATGGCCCGTACGATCTCCGCGACGACGGTCGTCTTGCCCGAGCCGCTGCCGCCCGCGATCCCCACGACCAGCGGCTGTCGCACGGCGTCGCTCATCTCGGTGGCGGCGGTCATCGGGACAACACCAGCGCGCCCCACAGTGTGGACAGCAGCGCGAGGGGGACGCCGACCCGCGCATATTCCATGAAGCCGAGCCGCACGCCGCGCGCGGCGGCGCGCTCGGCGACGATCAGGTTCGCCATGGATCCGATCAGGATGAGGTTGCCTGCGAACGTGGCGCTCATCGCGAGCACCAGCCACAGCTCGCGTGCGTCCGGCAGCGAGGGCACGACGGGCGCCCACAGCAGCACGGCGGGCACGTTGGACACCAGGTTCGAGAGCACCAGCATGATGCCGCTCACGGCGGCCGCGCGCTCGAGGCCGTTGCCTTCCAGGCGCGGCGCGGCGGCGGCCGTGATCGCGTCCACCACGCCCGTGGTCTCGAGGCCGCGCATGAGTACGAACAGCGCGGCGAAGAACAGGAGCAGGGGCCACTCGATGCGGGCCAGGGCGGGCGCGGGGTCGCGGCGCGCCACGGCGATCATCAGCGCCCCGGCGGAGACGGCGACGAGCGGCAGGGAGAGCCCCGCCAGCCAGCCCACGAGCGCGAGGGCGAAGATCGCCAGCCCGCTCCGCGCCAGCGGCCAGTCCATGGTGACCGGCGGGCCCTGCACCGGCGTGGCGAAGGGGCGATCGAGCTCGCGGCGGTACAGCCAGGCGAGGACCGCGTAGTTGAGGAGCAGCGCGCCGGCGCCCACGGGCAGCATGGCGAGGAAGAAGTCGGCGAAGGTGAAGCCGCCGCGGAGCCCGATCAGCATGTTCTGCGGGTTCCCGGTCAGCGTCAGCACCGACCCCGAGTTGGAGGCGGTGGCCAGGGCGATCAGGTACGGCACGGGCCGCACACCGAGCGGGCGCAGCACTTCGAGCAGCAGCGGCGTGAGCACCAGGCAGACCGTGTCGTTGACGAAGAGCGCGGACAGCACCCCGGAGATGAGGACGACGGCGGCGAGGAGCGTGCGGGGCGTCGTCGCCCGCTCGACGATGCGCTGCGCGACCCACTCGAAGAAGCGCGCCTCCTCGAGGTAGCCCACCACGATCATGAGTCCGAGGAGGAAGACGATGACGTCCATGTCGATGGCCGCGTAGGCCTCGGCGAGGGGCAGGCGGCCGATGGCGACCATGGCGACGGCGCCGAGCAGCGACGCCGCCGGCCGGTTCATCGGCACGCCGGGCAGGCGCTGGAACGAGATCAGGACGTAGGCGGCGAAGAAGATCGCCGCGCGGATCAGCTCGAGGGGCACCGCCACCCCGTATCCGACCATGGTTTGCATGCGGGCATTATACTGGGTGGACCGGCGATCCGCTCGGTCACCCCTCGCGCCGCCGGGTGCCGCTGCGCCTGGCACCGGCGGCGCGAGGCGCCGCCCGGGCCCCGCTGCGGTGGGCTCCACTTCGTCGGCTTCCACGGGGCCGGGTCCCGCAGCCTGCGGCTGCTGGGCTGCGCGTCGGCGGCGCTGGAGGCAGGCTGCTGGCTCGACGCTCCGGGCATGGCAACCTCCAGCGCCGGCGCCGCCGGCGCGCAGCCCGGGTCTCCGAAGGCCGGAGCCGAGGGGCGCAGCCCTGGAGCCCGGGCGCGGCTCCGCCGCGCCGGAGCCCAGCGAAGCGGAACCCGGGGCGCGGGCAGCGCGCTCTAGCACGATGAGTGCAGGGCAGTCCCACGGGCACCGACACCCGCAACCCGACCAAGGAGACCCCAATGACGCAGCGGGCGAAGGACGGCGACCACGTCGCCGTGCACTACACCGGCAGGCTCGAGGACGGGACCGTGTTCGACAGCTCCCGGGGCGGGGCGCCGATCGAGTTCGAGCTGGGCAGCGGCACGGTGATCCCCGGCTTCGACAACGCCGTCCGTGGCATGGCGGTGGGCGAGCACCGCGAGATCCGGATCGCGCCGGAGGACGCGTACGGCCCCCGACGCGAAGAGCTGCGGGTGCCGGTGCCGAGGGACCAGTTCCCCCCGGACGTGGACCCGCAGGTCGGCCAAGTGTTGGCCGTGCAGGTCGCGCCGGGGCAGGACGCGCTGGCCACCATCACGGCCGTGGATGAGGAGACGGTCACGCTGGACCTGAACCATCCGCTCGCGGGCGAGACGCTGGTCTTCGACATCGAGCTGATGGACATCCGCTGAGGGCGCCGGCCGTCCGGCCGCGACGGTCGCTGCTCGGAGGGAACACGGCGGGAACAGGCCAGCGTCCGGCCCGGACGCCGGAGGGATCCGTGTCGTGCCCGGTCCGCGCGTCCGCTGCGGCGGAGTGGAAGGGAGGTGTGCGTCGTCGGGGCGGGTGCGACCTCCGGCGCGGCGCTCGCCGTGCGGGAAGGTGGCTGAGGGGAAGGAGGGTGTCTCCGAATGCCGAAGGAACTCGAGTTCGATTGCGAGGCCGGCCGCTGTACCTGGCGCTGGGACGCCAACGCCTATCCCACGGACCGGATCACGCTCCGGATCCGGACGCCGGACGGCGCCAGCGAGCTGCGTGAGGTGCCGAACACCGGCGAGCTGGTGCTGCCGGACGACCTGGCGGTCGAGGAGATCGTCTCCGAAGGCCGTGGGGGGCAGGGCCGGCGGCCGCGCTGGCGGGGGCCGGGCGGTTGAGCCGGACCGGCGCGGACCGTCCCCCCGGCGCCGGACACGGCTGTCCTGGACGCGCTGTTTGCCGAGCTGCTGCGATCCCGGATACGTAGCGTACGGCTGGAGCCGGCCGCCGCCCCCCGCGGCCTAGTCGCCGCGCAGCGCCCGCATCGGGTCCAATCGCGCGGTGCGCACCGCCGGGACGACGCTCGCGGCGAGCGTGGCCGTGACCAGCAACCCGACGACACTCCCGCGAAGACCAGCGGATCGGTCGACGTCGCGCCGAAGAGGACCGACTCGAGCGCACGGGCGACCGCGAACGCCAGCGCGAGGCCGACCGCCGCGCCGGCCAGCACCATCACGGTACCTTCCCTCAACACCAGAGCGACGACATCTGCGGTCCGCGCGCCGACCGCCATGCGGATGCCGATCTCCCTCATCCGCCGCGAGACGACATACGCAATGACGCCGTAGGGTCCCGTCGCCGCGAGGAGAAGCGCGACGACGGCGAACGCACCGAGCAACGAACTCATCAGGCGCTCGGGAGAGATGTACTCGTCGATCACGCGCCGCATGGTGCGCTCCCGTGCAATCGCCGCGTCCGGCTCGAGCGCGACGATCTCACGCCGGACGGCGGCGGTGAGTGCGGCCGGGTCGCCGTCGACCAGGATCGCGAGGTAAGCCGAGCGCGACGGCCACTGCGCCTGCGGGACGTCGATCTCAGGTTGCGGCGGGTTGGCAGGGCCCGCGTGGCGGACGTCGCCCCTGTCCGGCCGCCGTCCGCGCCGCAGCCGGATGCCCAGCGCCTCGAGGTAGCCCGGGGTGATCGACCGCCAGCCCGCCCGAAGGACCTCGTCGGGCCGCGTTGGCGCGCGGCCCTCGATCGCGAACCGAACGCTGGGACTGGACCGAGCCATCGGCAGCACGTTGACCATGCCGGCCGCACGCACCCCGGGCAACGTGGCAACGCGCTCCATGAGCCGCCGCTGGAAATCCGGGATGCCCTCGCCGCTCGCGTACTCGTGCCGCGGCAGCGCGATCTCGAGGGTCAGGACATTGTCCGCCCGGAAGCCGGGATCCGCCTCGACGAGCCGGATCAAGCTGCGCACCATGAGGCCGGCGCCGACGAGGAGCGTGAGTGCAAGCGCGATCCGACCCGCGACCAGGGCGCGTCGGAGCCGCGTGCCGGGGCGACCTTCCGTGCCACCCACGCTGTCGCGCAGCGCGTTCGCAACGTCCGCGCGACTCGCGCGCAGCGCCGGCGCCCCGCCGAAGAGCAGGGCGGTTACAGCGGTCAGCACCGGAGTAAAGACCAGGGCCGGCCATCCACGGTCATGCGGTCCCACCCGGCGACGAAGCTAGCCAGCTCGGCCGGGATCGACCGCCGCAGGAGGGAGGTCGCGCCGACGGCGAGGGCCGTTCCTGTGAGGGCACCGCCGAGGGCGAGCAACGCGCTCTCGGTCAGGAGTTGCCGGGCGATGCGACGACGCCCCGCGCCGAGTGCGGCCCGGACCGCCAGCTCGCGGCCGCGGCCCGCCGCCCGTGCGAGCAGCATGTTGGCCACGTTCGCGCACGCGATCAACAGGACGAAAGCGGCCGCGCCGAGCAGGATCGACAGCAGCGTGCGTCGGTAGCCGGTCTGGTAGTCCTGGAGCGTCTGGACGCGCACACCCCAGCCGCCGCGGTCCAGCCCTGCGGCCTCGGCGGCCCGCGCACCGACTGCGGTCAACGAGGCGCGAGCGCGATCGAGCGAAACGCCCGGCGCCAGTCGCCCGATGACATCGAGGTCGTTGTACCGGCGCTCCTCGGGCTGGAGTGCAAGGGGGACCCAGAGTTCAGCGTTGGGCGGGAACCGGGCCGCCTGGGGGAGCACGCCGACGACCGTGCGGGGTGAGCCATCCAGTTCGACGGTGCGCCCGATGATCGTCGGGTCGGCGCCGAAGGAACTGCGCCAGAGCTGCTCGCTCAGCACGACGACGCCGTCCCGGCCGGGCGCCTCCTCGTACCGCGGGCGCGAGCCCGAGACCGATACCGTCGGGGAGCGCACCTCAGATGATGAACCGGCGCCGGACCGCTCCGATCTGAAGCCGACCCCTTCAGCACCAACGGTGCCGCGCCGTGGGGCCTCGTCGGTCCCTCCGGAGGCGGGAGATGGCCTCCGAAGCGTCGGAATCAGCCTTCCCTTCGGCGCCAAGCACGCGGGACCGCGCTTCCTGAAAGCGGCCAGTCGCCTGGGTCGGCACGCGGCCGCCCGTTCGCCGGACCCGCGCGACCGTTGCGAAGCCGGCGCGCGGGTCGGCCGCCTGGCTCAAGTGCCGACTGGCTCGAGCTGCCGGATCGGCACGCCCGGCTCCCAGGCGGTGATGTAGCCCGCAATGGCGGAGGCCGCGACGGTGTAAGGCGAGGCGAGGTAGAGCCGGCCCGGACCGGAGCGGCCGGGGAAGTTGCGGTTTTGCGAGCTGATCGTCACCTCGTCCGGCCGGCGGCTCACGCCAGGCCCCGCGGCGATGCACGCGCCGCACCCGGGCTCGATGAACGTGGCGCCGATCTCCTCGAAGAGCTGGAGATAGCCGGCGCGCTCGCAGTACTCCCGCACCTCTTGTGAGCCGCACTGGATGAAGAGCTGCACATCCGGGTGCACGCGCAGGCCCTGGGCGCGCGCCTCGCGCAGCACCGCGGCGTACATGTCCATGTCCTCCTTCTTGCCGGCCGTGCACGAGCCCGCGTACGCGATGTCAATGCGGATGGGCTCGTCCCCGAGCTCATCGATGTAGATCCCGTTGCCCGGATCACCCGGCAGCGCGACCATCGGCCGGATCCGCGAGGCGTCGATCTCGATGACGTTGACGTACTCCGCGTCCGGGTCGGAGAACAGGCCCTCGCACAGCGCCTCCGCCCGCCCGCGGTCCATGCCGCGCTGCTCGACCAGGAAGTCCACCGCCTTCTCGTCCGGAGCGACGATGCCCGTGAACGCGCCGACCTCCGCGGCCATGTTCGTCATGGTGGCGCGCTCGTCCACGCTCAGCGCCTCCACCGCCTCGCCCGCGTACTCGATGATCTGCCCGATCGCGTGCCCGTCCTTGATGTAGGGGTGGCGCAGGATCTCCAGCATGAAGTCCTTGGCCGTCACGTTGGCCGGCTTCTTCCCGCGCACCACGACCTTGAACGACGGCGGGACCGCGACCCGCACGTCCTTGGTGATCCAGGAGTTGAAGATCGCGGTGGTGCCCACGCCGAACGCAACGCAGCCAATGGCACCCGAGTGCGGCGTGTGGGAGTCGGTGCCCACGATCAGCATGCCGGGCTCGGCGTAGGACTCCAGGATCTTGGAGTGGCAGATCGCCTCGGACCCGAGCCGGAGCCCCAGCCGCTCGCCGTACAGCTTGATGCCCTGCTTCTCCGCGAACTCGCGCTGCTTGACCTCGAGCTGCCGCGCCACGTCCAGCAAGCCGAGCTGCACGCGCTCCGGCGGCATCACCTCGTGCAGGAACGTGAGGTGGTCGCGGAACATGATGATGGACTCCGGGTCGGTGACCCGCGCGTCCGGACCGAGCTTCTGCTCGAAGAAGATCGCCGCCATCGGGGACACGTACTCGTGCGAGAACCGGATGTCCGTCCGCACGAACCCGCTGTCCCCCGGCTGCACCCACGGCACGCCGACCTTCCCGGCCGCCGCGTCCACGACCCAGTGGGAGGCGAAGATCTTCTCGGCGATGGTCATGGGCCGCACGCGCCGGGTGCTGCGCCTCGAGCGGATGATGTGCGGTGCGGAGGGGGGCGGCGACGACGTCTCCGCCACCTGCTCCGCGGCGTGAGCGGCCGGCGATGCTCCCGCACCCTGCGCGCTGGTCCCGGCGGCGGCCACACCCCGATCCAGCGCCTCGCCCCCGCTCTCGCCCTGGCCCGCCTCGGCCTCCTCGCGTAGCGCGGCGGGCGGCGGGATCCTCACCTTGCCCTGCAGCCGCGCGACGTTGAACTCGAACAGCCCGCCGTACTCGATGATCTCCTTCGTGATCGGGTCGACGCCCTTCGTGAACTCGGAGAGCGGGATCTCCTCGCCCCGCCGGATCCGGTCGATCAGCGAGAAGTCCGTGGACGTGAGGATGCCCAGGTTCTGGCAGTTCTCGTTGTAGATCCGCTCGATGTTCTCGGCGATGATCACGCGGATCCCCGCCATCAGCTCCGCGTAGGGCGACTGCTCCCGCGAGCTCCCCTTGCCGCGCCGCTTGCCGCTCACCGAGCAGACGAACCCGCCCTTCTTCACGCTGCCGCGGGTGACCGGGAACTCGCCGCCGGCCCTCAGCCCCAGGTACGGGAATTCGCCCAGCGTCTCGTCGAAGTAGTAGCAGATGTAGGCCGGCGTGATCTCGTCGGTGGAGATCTGGTCCCGCAGCTTCGCCCGCAGCTCCTCCGTCAGCTCCAGGTCCTCGCCTTCGAGCTGGCGGCGCATCAGCTCGGCATCGTCGACCAGGAACAGGATGCGGCCCTCGAACCGCAGCCGCGGCGGCCGCTTGCGGACGTCGAGCTTCAGGAGGTCGGTGCTCATGAGCCTTCGCGGAAAAGGGTCCGATCTCGAGTCATCTTGGCCCGGAGCGCGGTGTGCTGCAAGAGGATGGCCATAGCCCAGCGGCAGGCCCGCGGCGCCCACGATCGCCCGCGCTCGAGGCCCCGACAGGGTGTTACGCCGCCCCACGGGGGCGGGGTCCGTGCGACGGGACGCACTGGCCTCACGCCAGGGGCGGGGCTATTGTGTGGCAGCGTGGTGGGCGGGGAGGGAGCGGGGAATCCGAGAATCGAAGTTCCGACTCCTCGACGCCTCAACGACACCCTGACCGGACGAGCACCATGGCCACGACCATCACCGCCACCACCGACCCCGCCACCGGCGCCGCTGCCGGAACGGCCGAGGGCGGAGCGTCGTCGGGTCGCCTCGTATCGCTCGACGCGTTCCGCGGCCTCACGATCGCCGGGATGCTGCTCGTGAACAACCCGGGCACGTGGTCGGCGATCTACGCGCCGCTCAGGCACGCCCCATGGCACGGATGGACGCCGACGGACCTGATCTTCCCGTTCTTCCTGTTCATCGTCGGCGTGGCGATGGTGCTCTCGTTCGAGCGACTCCAGGCACGGGGCGCGACGCGCGGCGCGCTGGTGGCGAAGGCGGCGAGGCGGGCCGCGATCCTGTTCGCACTGGGGCTCGTGCTGCACGGGTTCCCGCGCTACGACTTCGCGACGATCCGGATCCCGGGCGTGCTCCAGCGCATCGCGCTCGCGTACCTGTGCGCGACACCGGCCGTGCTGTGGCTGCGGTGGCGCGGGCAGGCGGTGCTGTGCGCCGTGTTGCTGCTGGGCTACTGGGCGCTCATGACGTTGGTGCCGGTGCCGGGCGTGGGCCCGGGCGTGCTCGAGCCCGGCAAGGACCTGGGCGCGTGGATCGACCGCGCCGTGTTCGGCGAGCAACACCTCTGGAGCCAGAGCCGGACGTGGGATCCGGAAGGCCTCCTCTCGACGCTGCCCGCCATCGGCACCGTGTTGATCGGTGCGCTGGTCGGTCGCTGGCTCCGCACGGACCGCACGCCGCTGGAGAAGACGGTCGGGCTGTTCGTCGCTGGCAACGTGGGGCTGTTCCTCGGGCTGGCGTGGGACGCGGTGTTCCCGATCAACAAGCCGCTGTGGACCAGCTCGTACGTGCTGTTCACGGGCGGCATGGCGTGCCACGTGTTCGCCATGTGCTACTGGCTGATCGACGTGAGGGGGCAGCGGCGCTGGGCGACGCCGTTCGTCATCTACGGCATGAACGCGATCGCGGCGTTCTTCCTCTCGAGTCTGTTCGCGCGGATCCTGACGCTGATCCGTGTGGGTGCGGGGGAAGAGCGGATGGCGCTGAAGACGTGGATCTTCCAGAACGTCTATGCGTCGTGGCTCTCGCCGATCAACGCGTCGCTGGCGTTCGCGCTGACGTACGTGTTGTTCTGGCTCGGCGTCATGTGGGTGTTGTATCGGAGGAAGATCTTCATCAAGGTCTAGGGCGCCAGCCGCGCTGGGCTCCGCGGTCGGCTGGCGACCGCCGGGCTCCCGGGGCGCTGCACGGTCCCTGGGCTCCGGCGCGGCGCAGCCCGGGAGGCGAAGGCACCCCGGAGCGGAGCGCGAGGGCGCCCAGGCCGGAGGGCCGGAGCCCGGCGCGGCGGCGCCCGGCGGCCAAGGCCGCGGCGCCCAGGGGGGCTGCGGCCCCCGGTGCCCAGGTCCGGAGGACCGGTACCCTCTATGCTCCTGACCCTGACCCCCAACCCCTCCCTCGACCTCCTCTTCGAGGCCGACTGCCTGGTGTGGGATGACGCGAACCGGCTGGACGCGCCGCGGCGGCGGGCGGGTGGGCAGGGCATCAACGTCGTGCGCGCGGCGCGGGCGCTGGGTGTGGACGCCCGCGCGGTCGCGCCGCTGGGCGGCCAGGTGGGCGGCGAGCTGGCTGCGATGCTCGCGGCCGAGGGAACGCCGCTGCGAGCGGTGTGGATCGCAGGCGAAACGCGCGTATTCGTAGGCGTGCGCGAGGGCGCCAGCGGGCGCAGCCTGCTCCTCAACCCGCGCGGGCCGCGACTCGGGCCGGCCGAGGCAGAAGCGCTGTGCGAAGCGGTGCGCGCGGGGCTCGATGAGATGCGCCCCCGCTGGGTCGCGTGCTGCGGCAGTCTGCCGCCCGGCCTGCCGCCGGACCTGTACGCCGCAGTCGGACGCATGGCGCGGGAAGCCGGCGCGCGCTTCGTCCCGGACTGCGACACGCCGCCGCTCCGCCTGGCGGTGGACGCCGGCTGCGACCTGCTGGTGCCGAACCGTCATGAGGCGGGACGGTTGCTCGGGGAGGAGCTGGAGGAGGGCGACGTCGCGGCGGCGGCCCGCGCGGCGACGGCGCTGCTCGCGTGCGGCCCGGCCGCCGTCGCCGTCACGATGGGCGCGGCCGGAGCCGTGCTCGCGACGCGCCGCGGCACCTGGCACGCGGCGGCCCCGCCGATCCGGGACGGCAGCGCCGTCGGCGCCGGCGACGCCTTTCTGGCCGGCCTGCTGGCTGCCATGGAGGAGGGCGCGGAGCCGCCCGAGGCGCTCCGCGCCGCCGTGGCCGCCGGGACCGCAACGCTGCTCAGCGACGGCCAGGACCTGCTGCGACGCTCGGACTACGAGGCGCTGCTGCGCACCATCACCGTCCGGCGCGCCGGTTGATCGGGTCCGCTAACGCTGGGGCGCGCGCTGTTGCGACTGCCCCGGCTCCCCGGGCCGCTGGACGTCCACGTCAGGAACGACGACCCGGTCCGTGTCCGGTCGGGCCTGGCCGGGCTCCGTGTCGTACCGCGGGAGCTGGCCCGGCTCGACCTGGATGTCGGGCGGCTGCACCTCTTCCGCCTGATCCACCCGGCAGCCCGCGAGCACCAGCCCCGCCGCCGCTGCGGCCATCATCATCCACCGGCTCACCACGATCGCCCCCTTCCCTCCGGGTTGAACCGCAGACCAGACAACAGGATAGAGGTGCAAGGCGCAGGCCCTCGCGGGCGCAGCCGCGCACACGGTGACCGAGCAGCCGATGGGGACGACAGGCGCGGACCCTCCCGCGGAGGCGCGCAAACGCCGTGGCGATTTCCGGCAGGCGCGGCTCACGCGGCCCCTCGCGCGGAGGCGCACACGTGTTTCGTGCCTGCCGCGCCTGTCGCGCGCCTACCGCACCACCACCACGCCCTTCATGAACGGGTGCGGCGTGCACGTATACGTGTACGTCCCCGGCCGGTCGAACGTGTGGCGCCAGGTGGCGCCCGGCGCGATGTCGCCCGAGTCCCAGCTCCCGTCATCCGCACGCACGACGTGCACGACGGGGTCGTCGTTGCGCCATTCGACCGTCGTGCCGGCCGCGATCTCGATCCTCGCCGGCGCGAACGCCAGCTGCTGGATCTCCACATGCATCGCCTCCCCCGACGCGACCCGGCCGCCCGGCGGCGGCTCCACTGCCACCGGCGCGCCGCGGCCGATGTAGCGGGACAGCGTCAACGGAATCGTGAACTCGAACCCCCAGCGCGTGAGGCTGTTGCCCCGCCGATCCTTGAGCCCGACCGACGAGCCCTGCAGCGTCGCCGTGTTCGTGTTCGTTGCGTGCAGGGACAGCGTGTGCGGCGTGTACGGGATCGCGAGCTGCACCGCTGCGCTCCACGCCAGCGCCTCGCCCGCACCGCGATCCAGCAGCGTGACGGCGTCGCCGGCCAGCGCCACGTGCCGACCCAGCCGCACCACGGCGCCGCCGCCCAGCGCGTAGCGCACCGTGTCCCGGTCGTAGCCGCGGCCGAGCACGCGGGCCGCCGCCAGCAGCCGCACGGTGCCGAACGACCGCGCCAGCGCGACCTCTGCGTCCGGGCTCGCCGCCGCGGTGTTGTACGCCGCCTGCACGCCCAGGTCCAGCGGTGCGCCCGCCTCTTGGCGGAGCGCCAGCCACCGGGCCGCGAGCTCCAGCTCGTTGGGCACGTCTGAGCCCGCCACCAGGGAGTTGGACGCGTACTGCGCCGCGAACATGGTGTGGCCCGGCAACCCTGCGCCGAGGAGGAAGGTGGGCGTGGCCGTCACCTTCCGCAGCGGCGGATCACTGACGTTGAACCGATGCAGGAAGTTGAACTGCAGGGTGCCCGCGCGGCCGACCCAAGCGCCCCCCAGGTTCGGCGTGCGGTCCAGCACGGACTGGGCCCGGGTGCTCGCCGGCGCGGCCGCGAGGCCGAGCGCCCAGGCGAGGAGCAGGGCTCGAAGCGTGGTGTGCATGGCGTCTCCCGGGATCGTGCCGGTCCCGGCGCGCGGCCGGGCCGAGCGTCGTTGGACGTGTTGACCGTTATCCAACGAGTAACAGAACGAAATACGGACAACCGGCCCTGGGATGGGCCTGTCTCGCAGCCCGTCCGGACGCGTTGCGGAACACGGTTCCGACGGGCGGGCTGCCGTGTTCCGGGCGGCGAGGCTGGCCGGGGGGCGTGGTGGGCCGCGGCGCAGGGGGTGTTGAGCGTGGCCTGGGCATGGAACTTGCCAAGCCGCGGCGCCGCCACGCACTGCGGGGGCGGGTGCGGCACCTGGCCGCCGGGCCCGACCGCGCAACGTGCGTGGAATCAAGACACGTGGCAGCCGCGCTTGATGTCGCGTAGGTAGAATGGCTTCCCCGCCCATCCCGGGGCATCCGTGAGACCTCGGGGCGAGCCGGATCCCAGTGGTCGGGTCACCGACACCCCACCGACCCTCGCACGAGCGGGGCGCCGAGGCGCCTCATCTCAAGTGTAATGACACCGCGTCATTGGTGGATGCGACGGCGCAGGGGCGGCGACGATCGTGGTGGTCGAGGAGCCTGCGTCGACGATCGAGGTGACGGTTGTGCCGGGCGAGGTCGTGGCGGCGATCACGAGGGACGGCGACGCCCTGGCGGCGCAGCCCAAGTCGATCGACGTGATTCGGTAAGGAACTCCTGGCGGACGGCTCGTCTGGTGGCGGCCCGTCCGCGAACGCGGAGCCTCCCGCGGTGGGTCGTATCACCCCTCCATTAGGCTCCGCCGTATCCTCGGCCGAGCGGAGCGATCGCCGCAGCCGCGGAGCGTGCCGGCCGGCGCCGCGAAGGGAGAGAGTGGAGGCCGGTTCGAGAGAGCAAACGTTTTTTCGGAGGCCGTGATGAGACCAACGAGGTTCGCGGTACGGGGGCTCGCGGTTGCGGCCGCGCTGACCCTCGCGCTGGCGGCGTGCGATGAGGACGAGGTCGTGCTGCCGCCTGAGGTTCGGGTGACGGTGATGCCCTCGCTCCACACGATGAAGGTGGGCGAGCAGGTGACGCTGCATGCGTCGGTGTCGGGCACGGAGAACCGGACCGTCACGTGGGAGTCGAACGCGCCGAGCGTCGCGACGGTGGACCGGTCGTCGGGTGTCGTGACGGCGGTGGGCGCGGGCACGGCGGTGATCATCGCGAAGTCGGTGGTGGATACGACGGCGCAGGGTGCGGCGACGATCGTGGTGGTCGAGGAGCCTGCGTCGACGATCGAGGTGACGGTTGTGCCGGGCGAGGTCGCGGTGCCGGTCGGTGCGACGCGTCAGCTCGTGGCGCAGGTGTCCGGGACGACGAACCAGAACGTGACGTGGTCGTCGGATGATGAGTCTGTGGCCACGGTGAGCAACACGGGTCTGGTGACGGGTGTTGCGGAGGGTACGACGCTGATTCGTGCGGCGTCGGAGGCGGATCCGCAGGCGGTTGGTGTGGCCGTGGTGAACGTGGTCAGGATCACGGGTGAGATCGTGATCAAGTCGATCACGTTGCCGGATGGCACGCAGGCCAACCCGAACAATCTGTCGGGGCAGGTCGGTGTGACGGTGGAGTTCACGGCCCCGCAGGGGAGCGGGATCTCGCGTGTCGAGGTGGCGGTCCGGAATGGGGATGGCAACGAGGATGTCGTCTGCTCGCAGTCGATCGGTGGTACCGGGGCCGATGCGGGTGAGGAGGCCGATGCGTTGGCCCAGATCGTCTGCCCGCTGCTGACGGATGCGTACGGGGTGGGGGACGGCGGTGTCCAGGTTCGCTTCCCCAACGGTCAGTACACTCTCGTGGCCCGGCTGGTCACGAGTGCAGACGTGGTGAACGCGCAGGCGGACCAGACGGTGACGTTCAACAACGCGGACGCGTGGGTGCTGAACGTCGAGCCGGCGAAGGGCCCGGTGGCGGATGACGACGGCGCTGCGTGGTATGGTGGCGATGTGGTGGTGACGGGCTGGCCGGTGCCGTACTCTGGCCGGAAGGTGAGCGGGGTGACGTTCCGCTTCTTCGGCGTCAACAAGGCCGGTGCGGCGGACGGGGACGGCGGCTTCAGTGCGACGTACTCGGCGACTGCGGACATTCCGGGCGAGCACCGCGGTGAGGTGGACGCTGTCACTGCGGTTCTCTCGGCCGTCTACGAGGGTGGCCAGAACGCGCCGACCGCGGTTCGCGCGTGGCAGCTCGACGGCGAGACGGTCATTGACGATCCGGCCGACGACTTCGAGCTGCGGCTCGACAACGAGCCACCGGTTGCGAACTTCGCGCTGACGGCGGCGACGACCGCGGGCAATGCGCTAGAGAACCTGTGCTGCATGGGCGGCTGGGTCGGCGCGGCCTACGAGTTCGCCGCTGGCTGGACGGGCGTGAGCGACACTGGTGTCGGCGTCGACGGGGATCCGGTGTTCTACTGGGGCGAGGCGTCCCAGACGGCCGCCCAGATCAAGGCGGCGGGCCGAGTCGTCGAGAAGGGCGCGGACATCCCGGAGACGCAGACGAACACCGAGGTCAAGGTGATCGCGGTCGTCGCGGACCGGCTCGGCAACGAGACGATCGCGGAGGTCGGGCCCTTGGGCGTCGACCACGGCAAGCCGACGCTCGGGGAGCCGACGGGTCCGGCGGACGGCGCGATCTTCACGACGGTTGCGGATCGGACGTGGTCCTTCGCGACGTTCACGGACGCGCTGAGCGGCTTCAGCGCGAACGACCGGGGGCTTGCGACGCTGCTGCGGAACTTCGAGCCCGGCCCGGGGAACTGCGTGGTCGGCGGCTTTGCCGGCGGCGCGTGCGTCCCGCTCGTCGTGGGCGACAGGGTGGAGCTGCCCGCCAGCGCTGGTGAGGGCTACTTCACGATGAGCTACTCGCTCCGTGACCGGGCAGGCAACACGACGGCTCCGGAGGAGCGGACGATCCTAGTGGACGCGACGGCGCCGACGATCAACGGTTCCGTGGTGTTCCCGACGACGCTGACGGGTGGCGAGCCGGCGGTGTTTGGCATCGGGAGCATCTCGGACAACGTCGATCTGGGAGCGTTCGATGTTGTTTTCGAGTTTGCCGGCGGTTTCATGCTGCCGATGGGCCCGTGGAAGGTCGTGGGTGATGGCTTTGGGGGCGATCTCGTCACCGAGGTCAGGAACGAGACCTATGAGGTGTCGAGCTTCATCCGCTCGATCCAGGTGACGGACCTGAGGTCGGACGCGCCTGTGCCTGCCAGCTCTGCGTCGACGGCCGTCGGCTTCCGTGCGCGCGATGTTGCCGGCAACCGGGTCAGGTCTGCGACCGTCCCCTTCGCGGCCGGCACGGTGCCGGCTGGCGAGGACGTGTCCAGCTATGCTCCGGATCTCCAGACGTTCCACGTCGAGGTCTCGGATCCGATCATCTGCGACATCGAGATCGACGGCGACTGTGGCACCACGCCGGAGAGCACGACGATTTCGGCGATCGTGACGGGTCCGTCCAGCAGCAGTTTCACGAACCCGTACGCGCGGGTGTGGTTCTTCCGCGTGGTGGACCTGATCGCGCAGACCTACGAGTTCATCGGCGAGGCCACGTCGGCCGATATGAACGAGAGCGGGCCGAACCGGACGTACACGTACCGGATCACGCTGAACGGAGCGGGCCTCGGCGAGCAGACGGGCATGGGCGTCTTCGCGGTGGCGATCACGAGGGACGGCGACGCCCTGGCGGCGCAGCCCAAGTCGATCGACGTGGTTCGGTAAGGAACTCCTGGCGGGCGGGTCGTCTGATGGCGGCCCGTCCGCGAACGCGGAGCCTCCCGTGGTGGGGCGTATCGCCCCTCCGGGAGGCTCCGCGTTTTTCCGCCATGGGGCGTCCGCTCAGGCCTGGGCGGCTTTCATGGTGCAGCGGCGGGCATGGCAACGTGCCCGGCCGGGGGCCGGGAGCGAGCGCGGCCGAGGGGCTTAACCGCCCGTCGTCGCCACCCAGACCTGGTTGGAACGGTCGATGTCGGGGAACCAGCGTTCCGGGTCGATCTCGATCCGGGTGACGGCGGGTTCCGCCGGGATGCGCAGCACGTGGCGGCGTGCGCCCCGGAGCCAGACCTCGACGGGCACCTCATGGCGCTCGGTGGAGCCGTCCGCGCGGGTCACCACCACGCGGGCGGGCATGGGGGCCAGGCCCCGGTCCTCGATGACGACCTCGAGCGCGCCGCCGGCGGGGGTGATGGGGCCGAGGGCGTGGTCGAGCGTCCAGGTCTCGTAGAACCACGGCGTCCAGAACCAGTCCAGATCGCGGCCGGCCACGTCCTCGAAGGTGTTGAAGAAGTCGAAGGGCGTGGGGTGCCGATCCCGCCACCGGCGGCCGTACTCTCGGAGCGCCCGGAAGAACGTCTCCTCGCCCAGCACGCCGGCCAGCGCGCGCAGCACGAGGGAGGGCTTCTCGTAGCTCGCGATGACGAAGGCGGGGCTGCCGATGGGATACAGGTCGCCGTGACGCATCAGCTCGACCTCGAGGCCGTTGCGGACGGTGGCGGCGTACCGGTCCATGGCCTGGGCGAACCGGTCGTAGCCCTTGAAGAAATCCGCCATGGCGAGGGACTGATGGAAGCGCGTGAGGCCTTCATCCTGCCAGGCGAAGCGCTTCTCGTCCGAGCCGACCATCATGGGGAACCACATGTGGCCGATCTCGTGGACGGTCACGGAGTAGAGCGCGATGGAGTCCTGCGCGCCGCCGATCAGCGTGATCATCGGGTACTCCATGCCGCCGCCGATCAGCCCCTCGACCGCGGTCATGTGGGGCCAGGGATAGGGCCACAGCAGCTCCGACAGGAACTCGACGGAGTGGCGCGCGTAGCGGGCCCATTCGGTCCACCCCCGTTCCGGCCGGTACAGCGTGTGGATCATGGTGGTATCCGGGCGGCCATCGGAATCGTGGTCGCCGACGACGGCGTGCGTTGCGTCCCACACGTACGCGCGCGATGCGCCCCACGCGAAGTCGCGCACGTTCCGCGCGCGGAAGTGCCAGGTCAGCTTGCCGTTCCTCCCGCGCAGCGTGGCGCGTCCAGCGCCGCGTTCCTCCGGCGTCACGACGCGGACGACCTCGGCCGAGCGGCGTGCGCGGTCGAGCCGCTCGAGCACGGTGGCGGAGAGGACCTGCTCCGGGTTCTGGAGCGTGCCGGTCGCCGCGACGAGCCAGCCCTCGGGCACGGTGAGGGAGACGTCGTAGTCGGCGTACCCCATGTAGAACTCGGCGTTGGTGAGGTACGGGTCGGTGTGCCAGCCGTTGACGTCGTCGTAGACGGCGAGCTGCGGATACCAGTAGCCCAGGAAGAACACCTCGCCGTCCTGGCCCATCCGCGGCGCGCCGAGGGGCGGGACGGTGAACGACCAGGCGAACTCGAGGTCCACCTGTCCGCCTGCGGGGACGGGCTCGGGCAGCGCGATGTAGAGGACGGTCCCGTCCACCTGGTAGCCGGGCGCCTGGCCCGTCGGGCGCATCTCCAGGACGCGGCCGTTGGCGGCGACGCGGTGGAGCCGGACGCCCTCGGTGACGGGGACGACGCGGTTGCGCATGGCGTCCGGCCGGTGGGCGTTCTGGTACAGGTGCACGGCGAGCCGGGGCAGCGGGTTGGGCGAGCGGTTGTGGTAACGGACGGTGCTCCGGCCCGTGAGCCGCGCGGTCGTGGGGTCCAGCTCGGCCTCGATGCGGTACTCGGCGTACTGCTGCCAGTACTCCGGCCCGGGCCGCCCCGAACGCGTGCGGGTGCCGTTCTCCACTGCGCGCCGGAACGCAACCGTTTCGAAGACCGGGTAGGGGAGCGGCCTCGCCGGCGGTTCGGTGAGCGACGGGTCCGCCGTGACGGGCACGGGCGTCGGGCGCGGCGGCGGTTCGACGGCCGTGCGGCCTGCCGAGCAGGCGGCGATGACGGGTAGGGAGAGCGCGAGAACGCAGAGTCTGACCGTCACAGGTGGCTCCTCCGTGGCGGCAAGGGATTCGACTCGTGGCTCATGCCTGCTACCACGCGGCGGGCGAAGGGTTCGCGGTGGACGTTGGGCAGGGCGTGACCGGGCGAGTCGGGCCGGCCGTGGGCACCCGTCGGCCAGGCGAAAAGGGCCGGCGCCGCGCCGCGAACTGGGTTGCGAGGCGTCGCTGGGCTGCGAAGGAAGGAAGGGTCCAGCCCGGGCGCGGACGCCGGCCCGATCGGTTGTGGCGACGGGGCAACGGGAGCCGATGGGGCGTGGCTCGGAGAACCGGCGCTCTGGCTGGGCAAGAGCCGAACCAGTGGAGCGCCACGGCCGCTAAGTCATTGAGCATCGAGCACCAAGCGGTTCACACCCGGATCGGGCGGGGGTGGCCGGGGTCCGCGAAAAGTGGGGCGTTTCCGCGAAAAAGGTGCAGGCGACCCCGAGTGTGCCGTTCCGCCGCGAATCCCCACGGCGGGTGCGGTGCCGAACACCGTTGGGAGGCGCGCCGAGCCGTCTCTCGCGCGGGGCGAGCCTCAGCCCAGCGCGGCGATGAGGTCGTCCGGCTCATGGAGGAGGAGGGCGCCCTCGGCGCGGGCCCGCGCGGCGAAGCTCTCCCGCTCGGATTCGCGCTTGGACCAGAGGACCGCGGCCGGGCGGACGCCGGCGGCGCGGGCGGCGATCACGTCGCTGATGCTGTCGCCGACGTAGAGCGTGGCGGCGGGATCGGCGCGGAGCCGAGACAGGGCGAGGAGGATGCCCTCGGGGTCGGGCTTGGGAGCGGAAACGTCGTCGTCGAGGATGACGACGTCGAAGGGGCCGAGATGGGCGCGGGCGGTGGTGATCTCCCAGGAACGGCGGCTCTTGCCGGTGACGACGCCGATGGGCGTCCGGCGCTGGCGGAGCGACGCGAGCAGCTCGGGGATGCCGGGATAGATCCCCTGGAAGAGCTCGTCGTGCAGCGCCTCGTAGTGGCGGTAGAACGCGGCGAGGCAGGCGGCGACGGCATCCTCGCCGGCGATCGCCTGGATCAGCCGGATCTCGGAGCGCGGCTTGTAGGCGAGGATCTCTTCGTCGCTGAGCGCGCGGCCGACGTGCGGCGCCAGCGCGCGTCGGTAGCACTCGAGATACAGCCGCCGCGTGGCGACGAGCGTGCCATCCAGGTCGAAGAGGACGGTGGTCATCGCTCGCGGGCCGTGTGCGGTGCTGTCGGTTCCTTCCGACGGCTGGCGGCCGCCGGTGCGAAGGCGGCGGGTGTGCGCCACGCATGCGGCTCCCCGCTCACGAAGGCCCGGACGCTGGCAGAGGCAACAGCGCGGGTCATGGGGTGTCGTTCTCCTCGCTGGGTGTGGTCGCGGCAAGGAGAGAATAGGGATAGGCGGTGGTCTGAGGAAGGGGGCCGTCTTCGCCCGAGGGGCAGCCGAAAAACGGTCGGGCCCGCCGACCCCGGGGGAGATACGGGGTGGCGGGCCCGGTTCGGCGCCGCGCGTGATGCGGGGCGCCGGGGGAGAGCGCCCAGGGCGGACGGTCAGACGTCAGTGCTGCCCTGCGGCTCGGGCAGACAGCGCACGGCAGTCGCCGAACGCTGCGACGCCCGGGTGGATCGGCAGGCGGCGTGCCAGCCGGTCCTTCCGTCGGGAGCGCCTTGTCTCCTCAGGGCATAGGCTGGATTGGCCGTCGGTGTTGGCGAGGCGTCGCGGGCAGCGGTTTGTTGTGTGTCTGCAACGCAGCGGGCATGAGCATCCGACAGGCGGTGCGAGACGCGCCCGGGGAGGGACCCGCCCCCGGAACGGTCGCGGCGCGCACGGGACCGGACACCACCGCGGAACGCGCGTCCTCGACCGGCCGTTCGCCAGCGGCGGGCGGGCGTCGCCCCGCCGGTCCGCCGGATCCATCGGCGATCTGCTCGAGCGCGTGTGGAGTCGCGCGTCGTTGAAGGGCTGGCTTTCGCGACCCTCGAACGGTGCCGGTCCCGGCCCGTTGAACGGCGGCGCTCCGATCTCGATGGAACCGCCGGCTTCCAGGGCTTTCGCGGGATCAGTTCGCCGGCGGCGCCGCCGGGCCGATCAGGCGCCGGACCTCGGCCTCCAGCGCGGCGGGGCGGAGTGGCCGGGAGAGGACGGCGGCGCAGCCGGCGTGTAGCAGCTCGGAGGGGTGGACATCCGGGTCGACGACGCCGACGACGGGTACGCCGCGGACCCGGCGATCCTTGATCACTTCCCGAAGCAGCCGGGCGCGGGGAGGGTCGAAGCGGTCCAGCGCGAGCAGGACGAGGTCCGCATCGATCCGCGCAGGCACCGCCGCCAGCGAATCCGCCAGCACGGCCGTGTACCCGTAGTGCTGGAGGACCGCGTTCCAGATGAAACGGTCGTCCTCGTTGCCCGAAATGACGAGCACGGTCTTGGCTGGCACGGCGGCCCTCGTCGGCACGGCCCGGCAGTGGCCGTCTGGACCACGGATGCGGGGGGTGGAAGGTGCGGCGGAGCGGGGGCTGCCCGTCTTCGCGCCGCCAACCTCGCAAAGTAAACCGTAGGGTCGGACCGTCAATCAGGTTTTTCGGACCAGACTGGCCGATTTCGGTCGAACTGGCACTGGGTCGGGTGGGGGCCTCGGTGGGGCTTGGCCGGGGGAGGGGCGTGCGGCTATGTTCCTGGGTGGACCTGGCGCGCGGTGTGCTGGGGGATGGGGGGCGCGGGTCCACGGAGGAATCGGAGGACGTTCGGCCATGCCCCTGTATGAGTACGTGTGTCGCGACTGTGCGGCGAGCTTCGAGCTGAGGCTCGGGTACGAGGAGCGGCTCGCGGTGCATCCTTGCCCGGAGTGCGGTTCACGGCGCACGCTGTTGCGGATCTCGGCCGCGGCGGTGGTGGGGGGCGGAGCGCGGGAGGGCGCCGCGTGGGGTGGCGGCTGTTGCGGCGGCGCGTGCGGGTGCGGGCACGCTGGCCTGAATTGAGCGTCTGCCGGGCGGGGACGACCCGTCCGGCGGCCCGGTCTTCTCCGAGCGATGCGGCTGTCTGGCCACCGGGAGGTCCATGCCCACGCCCGCGGCGGAAGACTATCTGAAGGCGATCTACCTGCTCTCCGTGGAGGGGCGGCGGGTGAGCAACTCCGCCATCGCCGAGCGGTTGGGGATCGCAGCGGCATCGGTCACCGAGATGCTGAAGCGGCTGGGCGAGGCGGGGTTGGTGGAGCACGTGCCGTACCGCGGCGTGACGCTGACGCCGGCGGGGGTGGAGATGGCGGTTCGGCTGATCCGGCGGCATCGGGTGCTCGAGTCGTTCCTGGTGGAGCAGCTCGGCTACACCTGGGACCAGGTGCACGACGAAGCGGAGCGGCTGGAGCACGCGGCGTCGGACGAGCTGATCGACCGGATGGCCCGGCTCCTCGGCGAGCCGCGGGAAGACCCGCACGGGCATCCGATCCCGGAGCGTGGCCGCGTGTTCCTCGAGGAGCCGCTGCCCACGCTCGCCGATCTGGAAGTGGGTCGCCGTGCGGTGCTGCGGCGCGTGAGCGATGAGGACCCCGCCCTCCTGCGATACCTCGCCGAGCTGAACCTGCGCCCGGGTGTGACGATCGAGCTGCTCGACCGCGCGCCGTTCGGCGGGCCGCTGCGCGTGCGCATCGGCGAGGCCGTCGAGATGCTGGGGGTCGAGCTGGCCAAACGGCTCCACATCGAGCCGCTGGGCGAGGAGGCTGCGGAGGGAGCGTGAGCCCCGTGCGGCCCGGGGGATGCTCCCTCTCCTGAGCGTCCGGCCTCGGGCGTTGCCTCGGCGGGGTCGGACCGTCGCCGTGTGGCTAGGGGGACGACGTCGACCTCGAGCACGACGCGGGCGCTCTGCGGCACGCACACCTCGCGGCACGCGCCCCACGAGACCGTGGCCGCGACGCGGAGGCTGGTGCCTGGCTCCGCATCCGCCGCGACGCGGATCTCGCCCTCCGCCTCCACCGCTTCCGTGTAGACCAGCGACGCCCGTTCGCCATTCACGACGAGCGGCGTGGCCGGCGGCCACGCCAGTGGGCTGATCTGCACGCCTTCCGGTGCCTCCCACTCCACGCGCAGCGGCAGACCGACGTCGCCCGGGTCGGGCGCATAGACGTGCCAACCGGGCGCGGGCTCGATCCTCAGTGCGAAGCGCGCCGCGCCGCCGGGAGCAATGCGGAGGCGTCGCGGGACGAGATGGACGGCGGCCTGGACAGGCCCTGCGGAAGCCTGGGGCGCCGGCCGGGCCGCGAGCCACCGCAGGAAGTCGCGCACGGGCGTCGTGTCCCAGTTCGCTGCGCCGCGGCGACGCAGCACGATGCGGCCCAGCCGGTCCACGATGAAGGTGGTGGGGAGCGCCTCGAGGCCGTATGCGGCCGGGATCGGCTCCGCCTCGACGTATGCGGGCAGGTCATACCGGTGACGCCGGAGGAACGCCTCGACACGCGCCGGTTCCTCCGGCGAAACGACCAGGAACGCGACATCGTCCGATCGCAGCGAATCGTGCAGCGCCGCGATGGAGGCGAGCTCCGCGACGCACGGCGCGCACCACGTCGCCCACAGATGGATGAACAGCACGCGGCCGCGCAGGCGCTCGAGCGGGAGCGGCTCGCCGTCCGCATCCAGCGGGCGGATGCGCCACGCATAGTCGGCCTGGCCGAGGACCTGGAGGCCGCCGGGCATGCTGGTCCGGGCGACGGCAGGTGCCGGAGAACCCCGGGGCACGTCCGGCATTGCGGCGCAGGATCCGAGCGCCGGGAGCACGGTCGTCGCGGTGAACAACACGATGACGGTTCGGCGCACCCTCATCGGCCGAGCCCCACCCTCGCGCCGAACAGCAGCTCGCGGCCGTGGATCGGGCCCCAGACGTACGCGGTGTCGAAATCAGGGCCGAACGGGTCGTGCGGCGCGACGAGCGGGCTGCCCTGGCGGAAGTCGAACAGGTTGCGCACCGCGGCCAGCAGCTCGATCCCGGTCCGCGGGCGCCAGGTGCCCTGGAGGTTGTGCGTCGAGTACGCAGGCGAGCGCGTGGGCCGGGTGTACGGCGGAGGGTACTCGGGCAGCCGCATCGGCCCGACGAACGTCCCCGTGTAGTCCAGCGTCAGGGCGCCGAACGTGTAGGACAGCCCGAGCGTGGCCTTGTAGTCCGGCGCGAACAGCTCTTCCCGCCGCTCCCCATCGCGCTCCGTGTCGACGTCCTGCACCGTGATGCCCAGCGAGTAGAGCAGCGGGAACTCCCGGAAGTTCTGGTTGAGCGAGAGCGCAACGCCGCGGCTGACCGAGCGGCCGTGGAGGTTGCGGTAGATGATCAGGTCGGGGTCCGTGTCGTAGTCCGGCACGATCCGATTGCCGAAACGCGTGTAGAACGCGTCCACGTCCACGACCATGTTGTTCCCGCCGAACGGGAAGACGTGGTTCACGTTGAGCGCGCCGCTCCACGACCGCTCCGGCTCGAGCGTCTCCTCGATCACGACTCGACGCGCGCCCGTCAGCGCGGCGTGGTCCTCCGTGAACAGACTCACCACGCGGAAGCCGCTGCCCAGGTTCAGACGCAGCGCGGTGTCCAGGAGCGGCTGCCACTTCACGCTCAGCCGCGGCGCGGGGATCACCCCGTGGGCGTCGTGATGATCCAGCCGCAGCCCGGCGAGCACGCGGAGATCGGCGGCGACATCGAGTTCATCCTGGATGAAGATCCCGGGGATGAACCTCCGTTCCGGCGTGGGGGTGGCCGGTGTGCCGTCGTCGTACACCTGATAACGGACCGTGAGGCCGGCCAGGAGGTCGTGGCCCTGCGGGGCGGGCGCCTGCCAGAGCAGGTTCGCGAACGCGACGTGCTGCGTTGCCACGAACGGCGTCGTGCCGTAGGCGGCGTCCTGCGCGTGCCACGTGTAGGAGAAGTCCGCGCGCACCCCGCGCTCCGGCCACGGCGCGAGCGAGCCGATCAGCTCGAACCGCCGCGTTTCGATGTGCTCGCCGTAGACGCGGCTGCCGCCGCGGTCGGCGCGGGTCCACCCCCGCACCCCGCCGAAGCGGTCCTCGTAGTATCCCCGGGCCGAGAGACTCAGCACGCCCCGCCGCCAGCGGCTCCGCTCCGCGGTGCCCACGTCCAGGCGGCCGAACAGGGAGCCGCGGGTCACCAGCGGGAGATCGGTGAAGCCATCGCCGTTGCCGTCGATGAAGCGGTCGCGATGCACGAGACTCACACCCACCAGGCCACGCGCGCGCTCGCCTGCACGCGCGCCCGCAACGTTGACGTTCGACTCGCCCGTCGAGGTGTGATACGCCTCCAACGCCAGCCGCGGCGCAAAACGCGGATCCTTCGTGATCACGTTCACCACACCCGCCAGCGCTTCCGTCCCGTAGAGGGTGGAGGACGGGCCCTTGATGATCTCGAGCTGCTCGATGAACGCGGGGCTGATCCCGTTCAAGCCGTACACGGACGCGAGCGCACTCATGATGGGCATGCCGTCGATCAACACCGCCGTGTACGGGCCCTCCATTCCGTTGATCCGGATGCTGTTCGTGTAGCAGACGCCGCAATCCACCTGCTGTGCCAGGCCGTTCAGGTACTGGACCGACTCCATCAGACTCGACGACGCGTTGCGCTGGAGGTGCCGGGCCGTCACCACCTCCACCTTCACCGGCGACTCCGAGACGAACGTCTCCTTCATCGTGCCCGTCACGACCACGGGGTTCAGTTCCAACGGCGCGCGCATCAGCTCCACGCGAAGGAACTCCGTCTCCCCCGGCTCGAGCCGGACCGTCCGCTCGGCCGTGGCGTAGCCCGGCGCCGTGACCAGGAGGGTCCGCTGGCCGGCCGGCACGCCGGCGATGCGGAAGCGGCCATGGGCGTCCGCCAGCGCGCGCAGGCTGGCGCCGCGGACCTCGATGGCCGCGTAGGGCACGGGTGCGCCGTCGGCGACGACGATGCCGTGGAGAGCGCCGGTGCCCTGCTGGCGGGCGAGGCCGGGGGTGGCGGCCATGAGGGCGAGCGCCGCGGCCGGGAGGAGGGCGGGGCGGGGTCGTCGCCGGGTGCGAGGGTCGGAGTCGTTGGGCAGCATGACCGTCGTCCTCGTGAGGCTGGGCGGTCGTTCCAGGTTTTAGGGTTGCCGAAAATAATGATATGGGGTGGCGAAAAGTCAAGGGAGGGCTGCGCGGAGGGCGGGCGATTTGCGAGGCGGGGCCGGCGGCGCCACATTGCAGGGCACTGTCTCAACCGCCCGCACGTGCGGGCCCAAACCCGTAGGAGCCATGCGGAACACGCCGATGAGGAGGACCGCCCTCGCCCGTTTCACCCTCACCCTCGCCCTCGCCCTCGCCCCGGCCCCGGCGCTGGGCCAGGGCGGCGATGCGGCGGATGAGCTGGTTCGGCGGGTGCTGACCCAGACGCCGCTGTTCGATGGGCACAACGACCTGCCGTGGGCGATCCGGGAGCACACCGGCGCGCCGGGGAACGTGGAGGCGTACGACCTGCGCGGCAGGGCGCCCGGGCACACGGACATCCCGCGGCTGCGAAAGGGGATGGTGGGGGCGCAGTTCTGGTCCGTGTACATCCCGTTCGAGGCGACGGAGGAAGGCGCGGCGCGGGTGCAGCTCGAGCAGATCGACATCGCGCGGCGGGTGATCGCGCGGTACCCCGACGTGTTCGAGCAGGCGTACAGCGTGTCCGACGTGGAGCGGATCTTCGGGAGCGGGCGGATCGCGTCGGTGCTGGGGATGGAAGGCGGGCACGCCATCGAGAACTCGCTCGGTGCGCTGCGGGCGTTCTACGACCTGGGCGTGCGGTATCTGACGCTGACGCACTCGGCGAACATTGACTGGGCGGACTCGTGCTGCGAGCCGCCGCGGCTGGGCGGTCTGAGCGAGTTCGGGAAGGAGGTGGTGCGGGAGATGAACCGGCTGGGCATGCTGGTGGACCTCTCGCACACGTCGCCCGGGACGATGCACGATGCGCTGGACGTGTCCGAGGCGCCGGTGATCTTCTCGCACTCGGGGGCGCGTGCGGTGACGGACCATCCGCGCAACGTGCCGGACGATGTGCTCAGGCGGTTGCCGGAGAACGGCGGGGTGGTGATGGTGACGTTCGTGCCGTCGTTCGTGAACGCGGAGGTGATGCGGTGGTCGAGCCTGCCGCCGGAGCAGCGGAAGGGGTCGGAGCCGCGGGCGACGATGGAGGACGTGATCCGGCACATCGAGCACATCCGGCGGGTCGCGGGTGTGGACCACGTGGGGATCGGCGGCGACTTCGACGGGATCTCGGCGGTGGTCCAGGGGCTGGAGGACGTCTCGACGTACCCGGCGCTGTTCGCGGAGCTGGCGCGGCGGGGGTGGACCGAGGAGGAGCTGGCGAAGCTGGCGGGTGGCAACGTGATGCGGGTTTGGCGGGAGGTGGAGCGGGTGGCGGCGCGGCTGCAGCGGGAGCGGCCGCCGTCGGTGAAGACGATCGAGGAGCTGGACGGCAGGAAGGCCGGCGAGCCGCGGCGTTAGGAGCCGCGGCTCCGCTCGGGGGGCGGGCCCGCCGGGCCCTGCGGCGGCTTCGCCACCGCAGGGCCCGGCCCCGGAGGGCCGGCGCCCGGCGGAGCGGGGCCCAGCGCGGCCGGAGCCCACGCGGAGCCTACGGGCTGGTCCCGGTGGTGAGCCGGACGTGGAAGAGCGCCGGCCACAGCTTGCCGGTCACGAACAGCCGGTCGTTCTCCGCATCGTACGCGATGCCGTTGAGGACGTCGGTGTAGGGCGTCCGCTCGTTGGCGGGGAGCAGGCCGCGCATGTTCGTCCAGCCCAGCACCTCTCCCGTCTCCGGATCGATCCGGACGATCCAGTCGGTGCGGTAGACGTTGGCGTAGAGCACGCCGTTGATGTACTCGAGCTCGTTGATCTCCTTGAGGGGCGCGCCGCGGTCGTGGACGGCGACGGTGCGGGTGATCTCGAAGGTCTGCGGGTCGAGGTAGCGGAGCGTGTCCGACCCGTTGCTCATGATGAGCGACCGCCCGTCGGTGGTCAGCCCCCAGCCCTCGCCCGCGTAGGTGAACGAGTCGAGCAGGGCGAGGGTCTCGACGTCGTAGATGTAGCCCACCTCCGATTCCCACGTGAGCTGGTAGAGCTTGCCGTCCAGGAGCGCGAGCCCTTCGCCGAAGCGGTCGTCCGGCAGGCGTACGCGCTGGAGGACGCGGCCGGTCTCGAGCTCGACCCGGCGCAGCTCGGAGGCGCCGTAGCGGCCGGTGCTCTCGTAGAGCACGCCGCCGTGGTAGAGCAAGCCCTGGGTGTACGCGCTGGTGTCGTGCGGGAAGCGGGCGATGACCTCGTAGCCGGTCGCGGGCTCGCCGCGGCTGCAGGTGGCGGCGGCGAGCGCCGCGGCGAGGGCGAGGGCTGCGAGGGGCGTCCGCGCGCGCCGGCCGCGGCGGTGCGGGCGGGGCGCGGGTGTGGGGTGTGTGAACGGCGTCAGTCGCATGAGTGAACACTCTCCGGTCGGGTGCCGGCGCACGGCCTCGGGAGGCGGCGCGCCGGCGTCCGGCTCGGTGGATCGGGTCAGTGGACGATCGGAGGCGTCACCTCGGGTGGCCTGGGAATCTGGGTGACGGTGAGCGGCACCTCCGTCTTCAGGTCGTTGTCGATGAAGACGACGAAGCTGTACTCGCCCGTCTGCCTCAGCTCCAGGTTGTTGATGGTGATGATCTGGTTGCTGGCGATGGTCTGACCGGGCGCGCCTCCGCGCGGGACGATCTCCCCTTTCAACTCGAACACCGTCTGGCCGTCCGGGTCGTGCAGGCGGACCTCGATCGTGTGCACCCGGTCCTTCTCGGCCGGGTGCGCTTCGAGGCGCATGATGAATTGCATCTGCGGGTGGACGGCCGGCACGTCGGTCACGTTGATACAGTCGAAGATGCCGAGGATGTTGAGCTTGCCCTCGGCGGTGACGTTCGCGTAGTCGGCAAGGACTGCGAGCTTGACCTGCATGCCTCGTTTCTCTGGCCGGTACTGCACCGGGCGCAGCGATCGTGGGGCGCCGCGCCGTCTGTCGGGAAGCTAGAAGGGGGCGCGGCGTCCGGCAATCGGGCGGCGCACGGCGCCCGGCCGGCTCCCGTTCATGGCCGGGTCTCGAAGTTGATGATGCGCCGTCCCAGCTCGGGTTCCGCAACGATCACGGACAGGACGCCGTTGTGGGCCTGGCGGACGGCGCTGGCGAACTCCTCGACGGTGGTGACCTCGCGCCGGTTCACCTCGAGGATGACCTGGCCGGGCCGGATGCCGGCGCGGGCGGCGGGCGAGTGGGGCCGGACGGCTGCGACGACGGGGCGGTCGCCCTGTTGGGCGACGGAGAAGCCGATGCCGTGCGGACCAGGCGGGGTGGGCTGCGGCGCCGGCCGTTCGCCGGATCGGATGGCGCCCAGCTCGACATCCACGGCCGTTCGCGTGCCGTAGCGGATGATGTGGAGCCGGGCGATGGCCCCTGGCGTCAGCTCGGCCAGCGCGGCCTGGAGGTCGCTCACGGTCGTGACCTCGCGGTCGCCGATCCCGATGATGATGTCGCCGAGCTCGACGCCGGCGCGGTCCGCCGGACCGTTCGGCTCCACGTGGACGACCTCGGCGCCTTCGGTGGAGGTGAGGCCGTACACCTGGGCGTCGGCGCTCTCCACTTCGTCGAGCATGACGCCGAGGTAGGCGCGGCTGACGTAGCCCTGGCGGATGAGCTGGTCTGCGACCCGGCGGGCGAGGTTGATGGGGACCGCGAAGCCGTAGCCGAAGTACAGGCCCGTGGGTGAGGCGATGGCCGTGTTGATCCCGACGACGCGGCCTTCCAGGTCCACCAGCGGCCCGCCCGAGTTGCCTGGGTTCATCGCCGCATCGGTCTGGATGAAGTGCTCGAGTGGCGCGGCCTGGGCGGCGCCGTCCCTGCGCGTGCCGAGGATGCCGATGGAGCGTCCCTTCGCGCTGACCACCCCGGCGGAGACGCTGAACTGGAGGCCGAGCGGGCTGCCCACCGCGAGCACCCAGTCCCCGAGCTGGAGCTGGTCCGAGTCGCCCAGCCGGGCGACGGGGTAGTCGCCCGGCTGGATCTTCAGCACCGCCACGTCCGTGCTCGGGTCCCTCGCGACGACGTGCGCCTCGAACTCGCGGCGGTCGTGCAGCGTGACCGTGACCGCGGTCGCGCCCTCGACCACGTGGTCCGAGGTCAGGATGTAACCCTCCCGATCCAGGATGATGCCGGAGCCGGCGCCGAGCTGGATGCCGCCCGGCGGCATGTCCGGCAGCGGCAGGCCCGGCAGCGGCGGCAGCGGCCCCTCGTACGGCGGCCGCGCACTCTCGACCTGGATGTAGACGACAGACGGCAGCACGCGGTCCACCGCCTCGCGGAACGTGGCCGCGGCCGGCGCCGGGACGCGCTCCTCCTCCTGGCCGCACGCCGCGACGCAGAGCGCGGCGGCGAGGGCGATGCAACGAGGACCGATGCTCATGCGAGCCGGGCCGGTGCAAGATGCGTGCATGGTGAAACCACGGGTCCACGGCCCCCGTAGAGGCCATGCCCGCGTCGTCTCCAGGGGCGCGCGGGTGGGCGCGCCGCGGGCCGGTCCGCGGCACCTGCCGAACGGAGTCTCGCGATGAGAACACGCACGAAGGTCGTCCTGGGCGGAATTTGCATCGCCATTGTCGCCGGTGCCGCATCCTTCCTCCGGGCCGACGACCAGGGGGGCGAGGACGCGGCGCCGGTCGTGGTGGTCACGCGGGGCGAGATCGTGGACCGCGCGCTGGCGGTGGGAACGATCGAGCCGGAGATCGAGATCAGCGTGAAGTCCAAGGTTTCCGGCGTCGTGCGGCGGCGCTTCGCAGAGATGGGAGAGTTCGTGCGGGCCGGCGCGCCGCTGCTGGAGATCCAGCCCGACCCGACGCCGCTGGAGCTGGTCGAGGCGCGGCGCCAGCTCGAGCTGCGCGGCATCGAGCTGGAGATGTTGGAGCGGGAGCTCGCGCGGCAGCGGGCGTTGAGCGAGCAGGGCATGGTCTCGGCCGCCGTGTACGAGGAGGTCCAGCGGCGGCACGCCGAAGCCGTGCTCCAGGAGCAGATCGCGCGCGAGCGGTTGGCCCTACTCGAGAAAGGCGCGGTCACCATCGCGGACACCCGCATCGAGTCCGTGGTCAAGGCGCCGATCGACGGATACATCCTCGAGCAGATGGCGCAGCCGGGCGACCCGGTCGTTCCTCTCAGCACGTACCAGGAGGGCACGGTCCTCATGACCATGGCCGACATGAGCCGGCTGATCTTCCGGGGGACGGTGGACGAGATCGATGTGGGGCGGCTGCGTGAGGGCATGCGTGCCGAGATCCGCATCGGCGCGTTGCCCGGCGCCCGGATCGAGGGCGTGCTCTCCAGGATCTCACTCAAGGCGAGGAAGCAGGACAACTCGACGGTGTTCCCCGTGGAGATCACGCTGGAGCCGACGGACGGCGTGGTGTTGCGCGCCGGCTACTCGGCGAACGCGTACATCGTCATCGAGAAGCGGGAGGACGTGCTGATGATTCCCGAACGGGTCGTCACCTTTTCGGGCGACACCGCGTGGGTGACCGTGGAGCTCGGCGGGGGCCAGACCGAGCGGCGGGTCATTGAGACGGGACTGAGCGACGCGATCAACATCGAAGTGGTTTCCGGCCTGCGTGAAGGGGAGCGGGTCCGGGAGAAGCCGGCGCGGCAGATCTGAGAGACGAGGGCGGAGGTCGGCCTCCCGTGCGCACGTTGATCCTGCTCCACCAGTTCCTGGACGACGTCCGCGCGCAGAAGCTGCGCACCACGCTGACCGTGCTGGGCATCACGTGGGGCACGGTGGCGGTGGTGGTGCTGCTGGCGTTCGGAACGGGGTTGGCCGAGCAGATGCGGCGCAACGCCCGCGGGATGGGCGATGGCATCGTGCTGGTGTTCGGCGGACGGACGACGCGGCCGTACGCCGGGTACGGCGAGGGGCGGGTGATCCGGATGCGGGAGGAGGACGCGGCGCTGATCGCGCGCCAGGTGGCGGGGATCGAGGCGCTCAGCCCGGAGTACGGCAGCCACGGCCGGCCGGTGCGCCGGGGCACGGCGATCGTGAACCCGTACATCACGGGCGTGCTGCCGGTCTACGGCGAGCTCCGCAACATCATCCCGGAGCCGGGCGGGCGGTTCCTGAACGACCTGGACGAGCAGCGGCGGCGGCGGGTGGTGGTGCTCGGCGACGGTGTGAAACGGCTCCTGTTCGGCGATGCGGAGGCCGTCGGCGAACAGGTCTTCATCGGCGCGGTGCCGTTCACGGTCGTCGGCGTCATGCAGCCCAAGACCCAGACCTCGTCCTACAACTCCCGCGACACCGACCGGGTGTTCATCCCGGCCAGCACGTTCCGCGCACTGTTCGGCACGCCCTACCTCTCCAACCTGGTCTATCGGCCGGCCGACCCGGCGGAGGGGCCGGCGATCGAGCAGGAGATCTACGAGCTCCTCGGGCGGCGCTACCGTTTCGACCCGGCGGACCGGGATGCGCTGAGTTTCTGGGACACCAACGAGCTGATGCGGCTGTTCCGCTACCTGTTCCTCGGGTTCAACGTCTTCCTCGGCATCGTGGGTAGCTTCACGCTGACGGTGGGTGGCATCGGCGTCGCGAACATCATGTACATCGTGGTGAGGGAGCGGACTCGGGAGATCGGCGTGAAGCGTTCGTTGGGTGCGCGGCGCCGTGACATCCTCTTCCAGTTCATCACGGAGGCCTTCCTGATCGTGGCCGTGGGTGCGGCGCTGGGGCTCCTGCTCTCGGCGGCGCTGATCCGCGTGGTGCGCCTGTTGCCGATCCAGGAGGTGGTCGGCACGCCGCAGATCTCGACCACCGTCTTGGCGACGGCGCTGGCGTTGTTGGCGCTGGTCGCGCTCGTGGCCGGCCTGCTGCCCGCCCGCAAGGCCGCGGCGCTGGACCCCGTGGAGTGCCTACGGTACGGCGTCTGAGGGGCGCGGCGATGTGGAGGATCCTGTTCGAAGAATTCTACGGCGACCTGAAGACGCAAAAGGTGCGTGCCTTCCTCACGATGTTCGGCATCGCGTGGGGCACCATCGCGATCGTGCTGCTGCTCTCCTTCGGCGCGGGGCTGAGGAACGCGGTCGTCGACGGACTGGTCAACGCCTACGACCGCATGTTCATCATCTACGCCGGCGAGACCACTCTGCCGTACGAAGGGCTGCCGCGCGGCCGCCGCATCGCCCTCACCGAAGCGGATGGCGAGCTGCTGCGCGGCATCCCCGGGGTGGAGCTGGTGAGCCCGTCGTATGGCCGGAGCGGCACGAGACTGCGCTTCGGCGATGTGGTGACGACGACGTACATGGAGGGGGTGCACCCGTCCTTCGAGCTGATGCGGCGGATGTTCCCCGTGGCGGGCGGGCGGTTCCTGAACGTCCGCGACGTCGAGGAGCGCAGGCGCGTAGTGTTCCTGGGCGATTCGATCGCGAAGCGCTTGTTCGGCGATGTCTCGCCCGTGGGGCAGACGGTGCTGATCGACGACCTGCCGTTCATCGTCGTCGGCGTCATGCAACGCAAGCTCCAGACGACCATGAACAACGGCCCGGATGCGGAGCGCGCGGTCATCCCGGCGTCCACGTTCCGGGCGATCTACGGCCCGCGCTACGTGAACCATCTGCTGGTCCGGCCGAGCAGCGCGTACGATCCGGGGGTGGTGAAGGCGGAGATCTACCGGACGCTGGGCCGGCGTCACCGGTTCGACCCTGCAGACGAGCGCGCGCTGAGCTTCTGGGACGTGATCGAGGAGGAGAAGCTGGCGCGCCGCATCATGCTGGGCATCCAGATCTTCTTCGGCGTGGTGGGCGGCTTCACGCTGGTGGTGGCGGGCGTCGGCATCGCCAACGTCATGTACGTGGCGGTGCGGGAGCGCACGAGGGAGATCGGGGTCAAGCGGGCGCTGGGCGCGCGGCGGGTGCACATCGTTGCCCAGTTCGTGTTCGAGGCGCTCCTGCTCTCCCTCTCGGGCGGGCTGGCCGGCCTCGCCGTGGCCGCGCTGGTCGTGTTCGCCGTGGACAGCCTCCCCACGTCGAACGGGGCGATGGAGTTCCTCGCGAACCCGGAGCTCTCCTGGCCGGTGGCGCTCACGACCGTGGCCGCGCTCACGGCCATCGGCCTGTGCGCGGGCGTGTTCCCGGCGAGGAGGGCCGCGGCGGTGGATCCGGTGGAGTCGCTGCGCTACGAATGAACGATGGCGCGGTGGCGGCCGGGCTACCAGCGCACGTTCCCCTGCTGCGACGTGTCGATCTGTTCGGGCTGGCCCGAACGGAAGAGGAACGCCTCCATGTTGGCGGTGAGGAATTCGCGCGCCGGGCGCTCCCGCACGTCCAGCCCGTAGTGGTTGATCAGCGCCGTCTGGTAGCGGAGCCACTGGTCCCAGCAGCGCTGACAGATCTCGCGGTGGATCCGCTCGCCCAGCTCCGTTCGCAGAGGCGGCCGCTCGAGTTGCGGGTTGGTCTGCCCGCACCTGACGCAGCGGATCTCTGCCATGATCGCCTCCCGTCGAGTCGTCGTTGCCCGGCCCGCAGCCGTATGGGCATCTTACCATACCAGGCCGCTGCATGAAAAGAGCCGCGCCGGCGCCGGGCAAGGGTGGCTCGCTCCTCGCGCAGCGCGGTCCGCAGATGCACGCAGCGGCGGCACACGTGCGCCGCCGCTGCGCAACGGGCGCTACGGGAAACTACTTCGTACGGCTGGACTCCCTTGCGGACTTCGTGGTGGACTTCCTGGCGGCCTTGGTGGCGGACTTCTTGGCAGCCTTCTTGGCGGTCTTGGCGGTCTTCTGTGCGGCCTTCTTCGCCGTCGCCTTCTTGGCCGCCTTCTTCGCGGTCTTCTTCGCCGCCGTCTTCGGTGCTGCCTTCTTCGCCGTCTTCTTCACAGCACTTCTCGTTGCGGGCATCGTCGCCCTCCTGTGAAATGTTGAAGCGTACTTCGACGGCACCAAGGACGATGAATGCGATCCGCGTCGTCTGTCAAGATCTTTGTGGAGAGGCCATCGCCCTGGGTTGGTTGCTGGTGATGCTGCTCGCGGGTGATGCGAGTGGGCAGCAGGCGGTGGTGCTGGGGGGCGGCGGCTCGCGCGGGCTCGCTCATGCGGGTGTGCTGGCCGGTCTCGAGGAGCTCGGCTACGAGCCCGAACTGGTGGTGGGGACGAGCATGGGCGCGATCATCGGCTCGTTGTACGCGGCGGGCCACTCGCCGGAGGGTGTGTGGCGGATCGTACTGGCGCAGGACTGGCCGGAGTTCTTCGTGCACATGCCGCGGCCGGTGGGTCCGCGGCGTGAGCTCCGCCATCCGCAGCTCGAGGTCGGCATCGGGGTGCAGAGGCCGGCGGGTCTCATCGCGGAGTGGCGGATCAATCGGGCGCTCGTGCACCTGCTCTTCGACGCCGGGGCACGGAGCGGCGGAGACTTCGACCGGCTGCCGCGGCGGTTCCGGTCCGTTGCGGCGGACCTGCGCACGGGTGAAGCGGTGGCGATCGCGGAGGGCGACCTGGCGCGGGCGGTGCGGGCGAGCATGGCGGTGCCGGGCGTGTTCGCGGGGGTGGTGCGCGCCGGCACGCCGCTGGTGGATGGCGGAATCGCCGACTACTTGCCGATCGCGGTGGCACGAGCCGAGGGCGCGCGGTACATCGTCGCCTCGGACGTGATCCGGCCCGCGCCCGAGATCGAGGATCATTCTGCGCCGGCGGTGGCGTTGCGCGGTCTGCGGCTGACGATGCGCAACACGCTGCCGGACACCGCGGCGGATGTGCTGGTGCTGCCGGACATCCCGCGGCAGATCAGCGAGGCGTTGTTCCCGCGTGATCCGACGCCGCTGTTCCGTGCGGGGCTGGAGGCGGTCCGGCGTGATGCGGCTGGTCGTCTGCCCGCGAGCGGCGGTTCTCGGGCGCGGGCGCCGCTGCCGCAGCCGGACACGCTGGTCGCGTTGCGTGTCATGGCCGCGGATGCGGCCATCGGGGCGTTGGCGCAGCGGCTCTTCCGGGATGCTGCGCCCGCGCGCTACGACACGGCGCGGGTGCTGGGCGCGGTGGACCGGCTGTACGAGACGGGGCTGGTGGACGGCGTCTGGCCGAGTGTCGAGGGACTTATGGAGAGTGGAGGTGGGAGAGCGGGTGAGCTGGTGGTTCGGGTGGAGCCGGTCGCGCGGACGAACGTGGTGGGTGCGGTGGGCTACGACAACGACCGTGGCGGCCGGGTCTGGGCGAGGGCGTCCACGCGCGTGACCTCGGCGGAGCCGCTGGTGCTCGGGGTGGCGGGTTCGCTGGGCTCGCTGGAGCGGTGGGCCGCGCTGTCGCTGCGCGTGCATCCGCCGGGCACGGCGCCGCTGGCGTGGAGCGTGGGTGCGCACCACGCGTCGAACGAGGTCCGGGTGCGGGGCGGGGAGGTGGATGTGCAGCGGACGGGTGGGTGGTTGGGGGCGGAGCTGCTCCGCGTACGGCCGGCGCTCGCGTTCGCGGCCGTTGCGTTGGCGGAGCGTGTCCGGCGCGGCGACGGCGAGGATGGCGTGTCGTACGGGCCGCTGGTGCGGATCGAAGGTGTGCAGCCGCTGACCCGTCTCGTCGGCGCCTCGCCGATGCTCGAGCTGGAGGCGCGTGCGGGGGCTGTCTCGTACGAGCGGGTCCGGGCGCGGGGAGCGGCCTGTGCGGCGTCCGGGCGCTGGTCGCTGGCCGCGCTGGTGGACGTCACGTCCGCCAGCAGCGATGCGCCTGCGGATGTGCTGCCTGCGCTGGGCGACGAGTGGCTGGTGCCCGGGATGCGGTGGGGCGAGGAGCGCGGCCGGACGCGTGTCGTGGCCGGTGCCGACATCGCGCATCCCATTCCGCATCCCCTCGTGTTGGAGGGCGCGGTGCGGCTGCGGCTGCGGGCGGGGGCGGCGGCGGGCGACGTGGACGCGTTCCGGGATTCGGGTGCGTGGGTGCTGGGCGCTGCGCTGGAGTTGTTGTGGGCGACGCCGCTGGGCCCGGTCCTGGGCGGCGTGGGAGCGAACACGCGCGGACGCTGGCGCCTGCACGTGAACGTCGGACCCTGGTTCTGAGGGACACACCGTGCAGCCGTTCGATGAAGTCGTGCCTGGAGCCCCGTCCGAGGCGAGTGCGGCGGCGTGCGAGGACGCACTGCCGGATCCCTCCACGCTGCGACCGCTCGATCCGCGGGTGATGAAGGTGTGGCGTGCGGCCTGGCTGATCACGGCCGGGCTGCTCGCGCTCGCGGCGCTCGTGTCACTGGTGTCGGGGCGCGGAGCCGTGGGCGCCGCCCTGCTGGGGCTCACGGCGACGTGCGTGGCGGCGGCCGTGTTCCTGCCGAGCGTTCGGTACCGCGCGTGGGGCTTCCAGGTCCGGCCCGCCGGTCTGCTCGTGCGGCACGGCGTCGTGTGGCGCAGCGTGAGCGTGGTGCCGCACGCACGGATCCAGTACGTGGACACGCGACGCGGGCCGCTCGAGCGTGCGTTCGGGCTCGCGACCGTCGTCGTCCACACGGCGGGGAGCCGTGGTGCGGCCGTGCGGATCCCCGGCCTCGATGCGGTGGACGCCGAAGCGCTGCGCGACCGGCTGGCGGCGCTGGGTGACGGCGATGATGCTGTCTGAGCCGCAGCGGCTCCATCCGTACACCGTGCTGTTCGACGCGGTCGCGACGGCGCGGGCGTTCGTCGTCCCGGCGCTGTTCGGCGGTGTCTCGGCCGGCGGCGGCGAAGTGGAGAGCGTGCTCACGTGGACCCTCGCGCTGCTCTCCGTCCCGGCGATCCTTCTCGCGGTTGCACGTTACTTCTCGTTCCGTTACCGGCTCACGGGCGATGAGCTGATCATTGACTCGGGCGTCCTCAGCCGTCAGCGGCGGGTGATCCCGCTGGCGCGGATCCAGAACATCGATGTGCGCGAGTCGCCGCTCCAGCGCCTCTGCGGAGTCGTGGAGCTGCGTGTCGAGACGGCGGGGTCGGGCGAGACCGAGGCCGCGCTGCGGGTGCTGGACCGCGCGCACGCGGAATCGTTGCGCGAGGCGCTGCTGGCGGGGCGCCGTGCTGCGCTGGTGGGGGGCGGCGTCGGTGTTCAGACGGAGGAGACGGAGCCGGTTCGCGAGCTGGCGCGGCTGTCCACGCAGGACCTGATCGTCGCGGGCGCGACGGCGAGCGAGGCGGGGATCGTGGCCGCGGCGCTGGGCGGTGCGCTCCAGGTCCTGGACGACCTGCGGATCGACGTTCCCGACTTCCTCCCGGATCCAGAGCGCATCGCGGAGCTCTCCGGCGGAGACATCGTGGTGGCCGTGGCAGGCATCGTGCTCGCGGTCCTGCTGATCGGCTGGCTCTCCTCGATCCTCGGCGCACTGATCACGTACCACGGCTTCACGCTGGAGCAGACGTCCTCCGAGCTGCGCAAGCGGTACGGACTGCTGAGCCGGCGCGAGGCGGTGGTTCCGCTCGAGCGCGTGCAGGCCGTGCGCGTGGAAGAGTCGTGGATCCGCCGGCCGTTCCGCCTCGCCGCGCTGAAGGTGGAGACGGCGGGCGGGGCGCCGCAGGAGCGGCGGCGCGGCGGCGCCGAGGCGTTCCTGCCGATCGCGCGCGCGGCCGATGTGCAGCGGCTGGTGGAGGCCGTGCTGGGCGGCCTGGACTACGACGGGCTCGTGTTCCTGCCCGCGCATCCGCGGGCGCGCCGGCGCGCGTTCGTGCGCTACACGATCGTGTTCGGGCTCGCTGCGGTGGCTCTCACGTTCGTGGTGGAGCCGCGCTGGTTGCCGTTCCTGCCCGTGCTGCCGGTGGCCTGGCTCGCCGCAGGGCGGTACTACCGGAACCTCGGCTACGCGCTGGCGCCCGGGTTCGTCGTCACCCGCGCCGGCTTGCTCGACCGCATCACGTGGATCGTGCCGGACCGGCGCATTCAGACGGTGCACCTCGTCCAGTCGCCGTTCCAGCGGCGCCACGGCCTGGCCGACGTGGTGGTGGACACCGCCGCGGGCGGGCTGTTGCGGGAAGCGGCGGCGAAGGACATCGCGTACCCGGATGCGTTGGCGCTCCTGCGCGAGGTCGCCGAGCGGACCGCGTTCGCGTCTGGGGCGACTCGTGCGGCGGATCCGGGGAAGAAGCGCGGAGCGCCCGCGGAAGGTATCCGCGGGCGCTCCGGCGGCTCATCGGCGGGCGGGGGTCAGAACCGCGACTCGTAGCGGCCGCCCATGCCGTAGCGGCCGCCGCCGGGCCGGCCAGGGCCGCCCTCACGACGCGGCGCGCGGCGCGGCGGCTCCGCCGGCGGGTTCAGCCGCACGACGTTCTGCGCCTTCGGCCCCTTGGCCTCCTGGATGACGTCGAACTCCACTTCCTCGCCCTCGTAGAGCACCTTGAAGCCGGTGCCCTCGATGGCGCTGTGGTGCACGAAGACGTCGGGCCCGTTCTCGGCGGTGAGGAAACCGTAACCCTTTTCCTGCGAGAACCACTTGACGCTACCCTTGGTACGAGCCATCGCGATACTCCTGTGTGGAAAGGTTTGGCTCTGTGTGTGTCCGGGGGTTACGGTGCGATGACCCGTACCCTCTGACGCTCGCCGCGACTCAGCGCGCGCGGCCGGCGCATGCCCAAGAAGCAACAGGGAGCCCGCGTGTGTCCGCAGGCTCCCTGTTGGATTTCAACGATTCACCCGCGCAACCGAAGCCCCGTCCCTGCGTTGGGCGGGGTCACACTGAGCCACAAGGTACGCCTGCCGGGGGCGAAAGTCAAGGGTGTCGGGGTAAACCAAGGGGGAGGGCGTTGACGCGCCGCGCTGCGGCGTGTACCCTGCCCACGGCCGCGCGGTTGCGCGGTGTGATGGCCGAACCTTTCGCTGTTTCGATCGATGTCGACGAACGCTTCCATCAGCGGGGTAGCCCGTTTCCGTGTCTCTGATGTGGTTCCTGTCCCGCTCCGCGGGTACATGCTCCGTCTGCGCGTGACCGAGGGCGATCCGACGATGGCGCTCCTGCGCCCGGGCCGCTCGCTCCGCCTGATCGGGCCGGACGGCTCGGAGCGCGTGGTCCTCATCCACGGCATCGGGGCGACCAGCGGCCGCGCCCGCGCGGACCGGCTCGAGCGCCTTCGCGAGATCGACGTGGTCGTCTCGGCGGCGGACGGCGAGGCAGTCCGGATCGGCTGGACGGCGGAGCCGGCCGGCTGAGGGAGCGGGAGTCGGGACGGTTCCGCGGACACCGCGAGACGGCGTCAATGAGCGAGCACCTCCCGGACGGACGGGCGGGGGCCGAGCCCATCGCGTTCCTCACGGGCGCGACGGGGTTCATCGGCAGCCGGGTCGCGCGGCTCCTGCGTGAGCGGGGGTACCGGCTGCGGTGCCTCGTGCGCGCCTCGTCCGACACGAAGGACCTCGAGCGTGCGGGCGCGGAGCTCGTGTGCGGTGAGCTGCACGACGCTGCCGTGCTCGCACGCGGCCTGGACGGGGCGGCGCTGGCGATCCACATGGCCGGCGCCTACGAGATGGGCCTCGTGGACGTGGCGGCGCTCGAGCGCACGAACATCGAGGGCACCCGCGCCTTCATTGCCGCGGTCGAGCGGGCGGGCACGCCGCGCGCGGTCTACGTCTCGACGACCGCAGCGCTCGGGCCCGTGCCGGAGGGCGAGGGCGATGAGACGACGGAGCATCCGGGCGATCGCTACCGTTCCACGTACGAGCGGACGAAGACGGAGGCGCATCGTCTCGCCGTCGCTGCGCAGCGTCGCGGCGTGCCGCTCATCATCGTGTGTCCCGCGGTGGTGTACGGGCCGGGCGACCGCAGCCCGCACGCCCTCTTCATGATGGACCTGATCCGCGGGCGGGTGCCCGGTCTGCCGACGCGGCCGGCGTGGTGGTCGTACGTGCACGTGGATGATGTGGCGGAGGGGATCGTGGCCGCGGCGGAGCGGGGACGGCCGGGCGAGACGTACGTGCTCTCGGGCGAGCACATGCGGATGGATGAATTCGCGCGGCGCGTGGCGCGGCTCGCCGGCCGACGTCCGCCGCCGTTCCGCTTCCCCGGGCCCGTGCTGCGGATCAGCGCCACCCTGATGGACGTGATCGCGCGCGTGACCGGGCTCCGGACTTCGATCAACCGGGAGAACGTCGAGATGGTGAACGGGTGGCGTTGGCTCCACTCCCACGCCAAGGCGACCCGGGAGCTGGGCTGGGTCCCGCGGCCGCTGGCCGAAGGGTTGCCGGAAACGGTCGCGTGGCTACGGGCGCAGCTCGGCCGCTGACGTCTCCCCGCGCCCGGCGTCGCCTTCCCGCTTGAACCGCTCGAACGCCGTGTGGCAGCGGTGGCACCAGTAGGTGACCACGGAGAGCGCGGAGCCGAACGGCGAGTGCAGCTCGGTGTCGTCGCCTCCGCAGAACGGGCAGACGGCCCGGGCGGGCAGGCCGAACACCGCGGCGGTCCAGTCGGCGCGGGCGCGGGAGTCCATTGGTCAGTCCATCAAGAACACGCGGTTCTTGTCGCCGCGGATGCGGGCGAGGGTGTCCGGATCGGGGCCGCTCCGGGAGGTGCGGCGGCGAGCTTCGTCGAAGCCGGTGAAGTCCGGCTCCGTGACCGCGGCCGTGAGGCCGACCGCCTCGAACAGCGGCGCCACCCGCTCGGCGAGCCGGACGCGCAGCGCGCTGCCCTCGGCGTCCACGATGCCCGCGGGCACGAGCGACACGCTCGGCGAGTCCGGGCCGAACCAGCGGAGCACGTCGGGCAGGATCCGCTGCAGCGCGCCGGCCATCGCATCGCGTGCGCGGGCGCTGGAGCGCGCGAAGCGGCTGACCCACGCTGCCGCGTGCGCACCGTGGAAGCGCTCCTCCTCGAGGAGCTTGCCCACCCGTTGCCGGACGGGTGCGTACGCGGATTCCCGGAGCGCCTCGAGCTGGATGGTGAGGGCGGTGTCCACGAGGGCATTGAGGGCGACGAGGTCCGGCCAGCTCCCGGCGGCGCGGTCCAGCAGCTCGATGTTGTAGTACTCGTGGGCTTCACGGCCGTGCTCGATGTGGGAGACGTCTTCGCCGAAGTCGCGCAGCAGCGCATAGAGCAGCCGCGCATGGCCCCACTCGTCCTGCGCCATGGACGAGCACGCGATGGAGGCCTCGAGCTCCGGCGCGCCCAACATCCACTCCGCGTAACGCATGCCGAGCAGCCGCTTGCTGTCCGCGAGCACGAGCACCAGGTCGCGCACGCCCGTGCGGACCGCCTCCGGCAGTGGGGTCTCCATGTCCACCGTGCTCACGTCACGCCCCCTGTGTGGCGGCGGCCTCGCCCCGCTCCGCGCGCTTCTGCGCGGGAGCCGACGGCTCCGCATCGCCGCGGTTGAACACCTGGATCATGCGGTCCCGGGGGACCACCCACATGTCGAACCACTTCTCCTCGTCGTACGTGGTGTACGCGTACACCCGGGCGAGCTGGTCGTCCGGCGCGTTCACGTTGCCGATGTGGCGGAGCGGCTCGCCCCGGCTCTTGCGCGCGAAAACCTCGTAGACCATCGCGGCTCCTCCCCCGCCCGCATCAGGCGGCGACGCCGAGGCGGCGCAGCGCGGCGCGGCCCTCCTCGGTCATGCGGTCGACCGTCCACGGCGGATCCCACACCACGCGGATTTCGACCTCCTCGACGCCCGGCTCCTTCAGCAACCGGTCTCGCACGTCATCGCGAATGAAGTCCATGCAGGGGCAGGCCGTCGCGGTGAACGTGAGATCCACTTCGACGCGTGCGCCTGCGCGGCGGATGTCGTAGACGAGGCCGAGGTCCACGACGCTGATGGGGAACTCGGGGTCCCGGACGTCGCGGAGCGCCGACCAGAGGGAGGCGGTTTCGGGCGCCGCCGCGCTGGGCCCCGGCGCGGGGGCCACCGCGTCCTTCAGGCGCGCGGAACCACCGTTCACGCCGCCTCCAGCAGCCGGTTCAGGTCGCCGTGGCTCCGCCGCACCGCCTCCACGTATCGCTCGTTCATCGGGCCCCGCGCCTTCCAGCGCTTGAACACCTGCTCCCACGAGATCTCGCCCTCCTCGAAGAGCCAGCGCTTCGCCTCCGGGTCGTACTCGCACGGGAACGGGTAGTCGAGCACGTACTCGCCGCGCTGCTCATCGTAGTGAGCCGGAACCTTGATGCCGATGGACTCGCACAGCGGCACGGTCGCGGCCATCCAGGCCTGCCGGAGCTGGTCGTTGGTCATTCCCTTCAGCCGGTATTCCAGCTGGTCGCTGTGCCGCTTGAGGTGGTCGGGCAGTCCGAACCACTCGATGGTCATGGGGAACATCCAATCCACGGCGCGCTGGAGCTGCTCCCTCGCCTCGCCCCCGGCCTGCGCCAGCCGTCGCATCCACACCTCGCCGTGCCGCAGGTGGAAGGTCTCCTCGAGGTCTACCTTCACCAGCGCGCGCTTGAGCGGGCCGTAGCTGGTGTTGCGGTACACGTCGCTCAGCAGCGTGATGCCCGCGCGGTCGTAGAAGCCGTTGGCGGTGACGAGCTCGGCCCAGTTCTCGAGCGGCTGGTCGAAGCCGTACGGGTGTTTGAACTCGTGCGGCTCGCGGCCGTAGATCAGCTTCTCCTTGTCGAGTCCCAGGTCCTCGAGGAGCCGGTACGCGATGTTGGCGTGGGCGAGCTCGTCCTGGATGATGGCGACGGCCGAGACCTGTGTGTTGATGGAGGGTGCGTCCTTCGCCGCCAGCCAGTAGGCGGGCGCGCTCATGAGTTCCGTGTCGGCCTGCACCGTGAGCTGGACGATCAGCGCCTTGCGGTACCCCTCGGTCATCTCGTCGGGCGACTCGAGGATGTAGCCGTTCTGGACCTTCTGTTTGAGTTCCTCTTCGGAGAAGCGGCTCATGGGGCACCTCGGCTTTTCGAACGTTCGTTCGAGTTCGCCCATGGTAACGTGGGGCGTTGTCCGGCGCAAGCCGTCTTGCGGCGGCCCGGCCGCCGCGACGGGCGGCGTGGGCCCCGGCGCCGGTCCGGCGCGGGCCCGGGGGTACGGGGCAGGTCCTCTACCGGCCCGGTGGCCGGCTGGTTCCCGGCGGTGGCGCAAGCCGCCGGCCACAGCCCCGCTGGTGATCCGCGGCCTCACTCACCGCGGGCTGCTCCCTGCACGCTCCGTTCTCTTGATCCCGCCCGCCCCTTGGCCCGGCGGAGAAGCGGGTCGGGGCCACCGGCACGCGGGTTTCCGGGGCGGGGCGGTGTGGCCGCCACCGAAAGAGCAGGGGCCTGGCCCCGTCCTTGCCCCTCGCCGCCCGGGATGGGCCGTGCCAGGGCGAGTCCCGTGCGGCGCACGGGCGGGGTGATCCTCGGGGTGGTGGCGGTGGCGCTCGCGGTGGGCGCGGTGGCGTTGTTCACCCTCTACATGACCTGCGGATTGCGCGGCTGCCCGGACGTGCGTCTGCTCCGCGGCTACGTGCCGGACGAGGCGTCGGTGGTGCTGGACCGGGACGGCGAGGAGCTCGTGAAGCTGTACCGGGTGCAACGCGTCGTCGTGCCTCTGGACTCGCTGCCCGGGTACGTGCCTCAGGCGTTCGTCGCCATCGAGGACCGTCGCTTCTACGAGCACGACGGCGTGGACTGGACGCGCGCCCTCGGGGCGGCGTGGGCGAACCTGCGCGCGGGCGGCATCGCCGAAGGGTTCAGCACCATCACGATGCAGCTCGCGCGGAACCTGTTCCCGGACCGGTTGCCGGCGCGTGAGCGGACGCTGGGGCGCAAGCTGGGTGAGATCCGGGTCGCGCGGGCCATTGAGCAGACGTACGACAAGGAGGAGATCCTCGAGCTGTACATCAACCAGATCTACTTCGGCAGCGGCGCGTGGGGCATCGAGGCGGCGTCGCGGGTCTACTTCGGCAAGCCGGCCTCGGAGCTGACGCTGGCGGAGGCGGCGCTGCTCGCGGGGATCGTCCGTGCGCCGTCGCGGCTGAATCCGCGGGTGAACCGGACGCTGGCCGTGGCGCGGCGTCAGTCGGTGCTCCGGCGCATGGCGGCCGAGGGGTTCATCACGGGAGCGGAGGCGGCAGAGGCGATGGCGGCGCCGTTGCGGCTGGCGCGGGACAGCGGCGGGGAGGACCGGACGGCCGGCTACTTCGTGGAGCTGGCGCGGCAGATCGTGGAGCGCCGGTTCGGCGAGGCCGTGTACACGGGCGGGTTGCGGATCTACACGACGTTGGACCGCCGGGCGCAGGAGGTGGCGGAGGCGGAGCTCCGGCGTCAGCTCGCCGCCATCGAGGCCGGCGCGTACGGGCCGTACCGGCACCCGCGCTACCGTCCGCGCCGCGCGCCGGCGGACACCGCGGAGTCGGCCACGCCGTACCTCCAGGGCGCCGTGGTGGTCATGGACGTGGAGACGGGCGACGTGCTGGCGCTGGTGGGCGGCCGCGACTTCCGGGACTCGCAGTTCGACCGCGCGGTGCAGTCGCGGCGGCAGCCGGGCAGCGCGTTCAAGCCGTTCGTGTACGCGGCGGCGGTGGCGGAGGGCTACACGACGACGCACGTGCTGGACGACTCGCCGTTGCGGGTCGTGCAGGCCGGGGGGCGTACCTGGGCGCCGCGCAACTTCGGCGGCAGTTACGCGGGGCCGATCTCCATGCGGGAGGCGCTGGTGCAGTCGCGGAACGTGGCGACGGTGCGGCTGGCGCAGGAGGTCGGGATCCGGGACGTCATCGCCTTGGCGCGGCGGCTCGGCGTGGACGGCGACCTACCGGAGTACCCGTCCATCGCCATCGGCGCGGGCGGCGTCTCGCTGCTGGACATGACGGCGGCGTACGCGGCGTTCGCCGCGCTCGGCCGGCGCGTCGAGCCGCGCTTCATCCTCCGGGTCGAGGACCGTGCGGGGCGAGTGCTCTGGCGCCCGGAGGTGCGCCGCCGGCGCGTGCTCGACCCCGGCGTCGCCTTCCTGGTGCTGGACATGATGCGGGATGTCGTGGACCGCGGCACGGGGACGGCGGTGCGCGCCGTCGGCTACACCGGCCCTGCGGCGGGGAAGACGGGGACGACGAACGACGCGACGGACGTGTGGTTCATCGGCGTCACGCCGTCGCTCGCGGCCGGGGTGTGGATCGGCTTGGACCGGCCGCAGCCCATCGTGGCCGGCGCGACGGGCGGCCGGCTCGCGGCGCCGGTGTGGGGCCGGGTCATGCGGCGGCTCCCGGCCGCGGCCGGGCCGGACTGGAGGCCGCCGCCCGGGGTCGAGACCCGTCTCATCGATGCGTCGGGCGCGATCATCCAACCCGGCTGCTGGGCGAGCGGGCCCGTGCGTGCCGAGTACTTCCTGGCCGGCACGGCGCCGGCCGGCCGCTGCGGCCGCATCCTCGTCCCCAGCATGCCCGACTCGGCGCTGGAGGACTCGCTGTTGGGCGAGGAGTACGTGCCGTGGTGGCGCGCGCCCGGGGACAGCCAGCCGCAGCGGCCCTGGCCGGCCGGCACGGACGAGGCGCGACACGACGCCGGCGATGGCGTTGAAGGCGCGCGGGCCGACACCGCGACGGGCGGGCGCGGCCGGGGGCACGAGGCCGGGGATGTGGGCCGGCAGCCGGCGCAGGAAGAGCGCGAGGAGCGGGACGACGAGCCGCGGGGCGAGCGGCGGCCCCGGCTCCTCGGCCGGCCCGGGCCGCCGCTCCGGCTGCCGGAGCGGGATCGGCGCTAGCGCGGACGAGCACGAGGCGTTGACAAACACGCCCTCGGCGCCGCACTCTGCTGGCGAGCAAAACGCCTAACGCCTGTCCGTTCGTCGAACCGGGCGGCCTCACGGCGTGCACTGGGGCCGCTCTTTCTGTGGAGAGGAGACCATGCGTGCGCTGGTGCTGGGCGCGGGGCTGCAAGGGTCGGCCTGCGCATACGACCTGTTGCGGAACGACGCCGTCGAGCGCGTCGTTCTCGCGGACCTGAACGTGGACCGGCTGCCGCCGTTCCTGGAGAAGGATCGCGGCAGCCCGCGGCTCGAGCTCCTGCGGCTGGACGCCCGGGACGAGGACGCGGTCCTTGCCGCGATGGGCCGTGCGGACGCGTGCATGAACGCGCTGCCGTACTACTTCAACCTCCCGATGGCGAAGCTGGCGGTCCGGGCGGGGATCCACTACGCGGACCTCGGCGGCAACACGGGCATCGTCTTCCAGCAGCTCGAGCTCGACGAGCAGGCCCGGGAGCGCGGGGTGAGCGTCATCCCGGACTGCGGGCTCGCGCCCGGGATGGTGAACATCCTGGCTGCGGCGGGGATCGCGGAGCTGGACCGGGCCGACACGGTGAAGATCCGGGTCGGCGGCCTGCCGCAGGACCCGAAGCCGCCGCTCAATTACCAGATCGTGTATTCGCTCGAGGGCGTGCTGGACTACTACACGACGGCGTCGTGGGTGCTGCGGGACGGCGAGCCGCGGCAGGTCGAGGCGCTGACCGAGATCGAGTCGGTGGAGTTCCCCGCGCCGGTCGGCACGCTCGAGGCGTTCCACACGGCCGGCGGGCTGTCCACGCTGCCGTGGACGTACCAGGGGAAGGTGCGCAGCATGGAGTACAAGACGCTGCGCTACCCGGGCCATGCGGAGATCATGCGGGCGATCCGGGACCTGGGCCTGCTCGGCACCGACCCGGTGGAGGTGAAGGGCCAGCGGGTGGTGCCGCGGGAGTTGTTCATCGCGTGCGTGGAGCCGCGGTTGCGGCGGCCGGAGGGCCGGGACCTCGTGGCGCTGCGGGTCGAGGTGGAGGGTGAGAAGGACGGCAAGCCGCGCCGCATCGTCTACGACCTGCTCGACTACTACGACGAGCAGACCGGCATCAGCGCGATGGAGCGGACGACCGGTTTCTCGCTCGCGATCACGGGCGTGATGCAGGTGGACGGCCGGATCGCGAAGCGCGGCGTCTTCACGCCGGACCAGGGCGTGCCGGCCGAGGCGTACGTCGCCGAGCTGGACCGGCGCGGCGTGCGGATCGCCAAGCGCGTCGAGTAGCGGGCGTCTCCTTCCCCCAGGGACCGCCGTCGGCCGGTGTACGGGCCCCCGTGCGCCGCGCCGCGGCGGTCTTGCGTTCCATCCGGGGAACGCAAATTGCGACTTTGGGTTGCGGGCCGGGTCGCGGCAGCCCCGGCGCGTGGAGTCTGGGGGAAGGAGGAACGCTTCGATGGCCGACATCAACGTCGAGCGCAAGGGCCCTTCGGTCTGGCCGTGGATCATCGGTCTGCTCGTGCTCGCGCTCCTCATCTGGGCGATCGCGGAAATGGTGGACACGGATGAGACGCAGGTCGCCGAGGTCGAGGAAGTCGAGCCCGCTGGGGCGCCGGCCGCGGTCCCCGCGCCGACCGTGGAGCCGGGGGCGGCCCAAGCCGTCGAGCTGGGGACGCTGATGCCGCTGGGCACGGAAGACGCCGGGCGCACCGTCACGACCCGGGGCACGGTGGTGGGCCAGCCCATCGAGGAGGGCTACTGGATCCTCACGGATCAAGACGCCGTGCTGTTCGTCGTCACGGAGGAGAAGCGCAACTCCGGCGAGTCCGTCCACGTTACGGGCCGGCTCGCGCCGGCGACGGGCGATCGGGTCCGGACGTGGCGTGAGCGCGCCAACCTCCGTCCGGCCGCCGGCTGGACCATCCACGAGGACCTCTTCATCGCGCCCCTGGAAGGCGGGCAACAGGCCGCACCAGGCACCACCGCGCCGGGCACGACCGGGGCCCAGCAGCCGGCGGACACGGGGACGGGGGCCGCGGGGACGACGCCGATGATGGGACCGGGCAGCGGCTCGTCGGACACGACGCGACAGTCCCCGTGAGCGACCACGGGCGACCTTACCGGGGCCCCCGTTCGCGGGGGCCTTTTCTTTGCGGTGTTAACAAGCGCAGGCAGCCCCAACGGCAGTGGAGCGACGACGGCACTCCCCGCGCCCGCCGTGGACCCCGCGGTCCACGGCTCCGCGCCGGGAGGGTCGGGGACCGGCGTCGGACCGGACGGGTCCGGCCGCCCGGGGCGGTCGTGCTCCGGGGCGGCGGGCTGCGGCCGTGCTGACGCCGTCTGGCCGCCCGGGCAGACGCGCCGTGGCGGGGCTGCTACAGTTTGTCGGCGACGACGGCGGTGCGGCGCTGCGCCCCGCAAGCGCCGCGCAGCCGTCGGATGGCGCACGGCGGCGAGCCGGGTCGGGGCCGGACCCGGCGGCCGGGGCAAGACCGCGTTGTGCGATGCAGCCACCGAGGCAGGGAGCAGCTCCTGCCTCGGTGGCAGGAACCGCCCGGCCGGGGGCTCCCGATCCCGGAGCAATCCATACGAGGGAAGCTCGACCGCGATCCTGGCACGCTCACCCCGGAGGCAGCCATGAGATTCCTGCGGAAGGGCTGGACGGCCGCGCTGATGCTGGCGATCGCGACCCCGGTCGCGGCGCAGGAGCACGAGGTCGCCCGGCGCACGTTCACGTTCATCGGCAACGACCTGACGATCGAGGTGGTGGGGCAGTCGCCCGGCAGACTGCACCTCGTGCGTGGCCAGCCCGGGTTGATCGAGGTGGCCGCCCGCACGACGGACGGCATCGCCGGCTTCGGCCTCACGGGCGACGCCCGTGACCGGCTCAAGCTGACGGCGGTCGGCGCGCAGCGCGTGACGTACCTCGTCGTGGTGCCGTCCGACCTGCGCGTGCGCGTCGTACTGCCGGAACAGCCGGTGGCCGAGGTCTTCGGCTCGCTCGACCAGGCGGCGACGTATAGCTGGCGCGGCGCCGCGGAGCCGCCGGCCCCCGGGCCCTCGCCGGCTCCGCCGCCGCCCGACGGGGTCTCGCCCGCCCGCTTCGTGGACGAAGGGCTCTACGTGTCCTACGCCCGGCTCCGGGCGCCCGGCACGGTCTGGATCCCGCAGGCGGGGACGCTGCGGCGGATCGCCGTGCGCTGGGAGGGGAGGGAGTTCCGCGTCGCGGGCGACACGGGGGTCGGCGTGCTGGAGCGCGGCAGCAGCGCGCTCGAGCTCGAGGTGGCCGGCGTGAGCGAGCTCGTGCTCGACATCCCGGCGGCGACGCGAGACTTCGTGCTCCGCGTGGGCGACTCGCCCGCGCTGGTCGTGAAGGATGGACAGGCGACGGTGCTGTGCAGTCCGGTCATTGACCAGACCCTCGACGGCGGCCGCCGCCGCTGGTTCACGTTCACGCCGGAGAACGGCAGGCTCGCCTGCCGCAGCGGCAGACCTGCTGGGAGCACCATGCGCAGCGCGGACTGACCGCGGCCCGCTCGCTGCAAGCAGATGGCATCGGGGCCCCGCCGACGGCGCCGCCGTCGGCGGGGCTTTGACGACCCAACGCCTCGGGAGGTGGTCCATGAGACCGCGGGTGCGACCGCCGGAGTGGGTGCTCGAGGAGATGTACAAGACGGGTCGCCGCTGGATGGCCGCGCGCGCCCGGCAGCGGCGCGCAGGCAACTCCTTCGGCGAGGCGACGGCGGGCGACAACCCGCCGGCGTACATGGACGCGCGCGGATCCGAGCGCGCGGCAGCGGATGCGGACAGGCTGCGCCGTCGCTTCGAGGAGCTCGCCGAGGAGTTCATCGAGCGGGTCGAGCGGGAGTAGGCGCTCGGCCGATCCGCCGCGCGGCGCCGGGGCGCGGCGCGCACGCCCGCGACGGTGGCGGGTCCGGCCTGCGGCCCGTAGATTCGGCGCCGCGAGCCGACACCAGGGACCGGGACCGCCGCCAGCGGAGGCAACCAGCATGCGCGCCCGTCTCGCCCTCGCCTTCGTCCTCGTCGCAGCCGCCGCCCTGCCCCACGCGGCGCAGGCGCAGGCCCCGGCCGAGCGCGTCATCGCGATCCGCGCGGGCCGGCTCTTCGATCCCGCCACGGGGCGGGTCACCGACAACGCGATCATCCTCGTGCGTGGCGAACGCGTCGCTGCGGTGGGTACCGACGTGGACATCCCGAGCGGCGCCGAGGTGATCGACCTGGCCGGGCACACCGTGCTGCCCGGCCTCATCGACACCCACACCCACCTGGACGGCGACCCCAGCGGCGGATACCGCGACCACCGGCTGCACGAGTGGCCCGGCTACGCCGCCATCGTCGGCGTCAAGAACGCGCGCATCACGCTGCTGGCCGGCTTCACCACCGTCCGCAACGTCGGCTCCGACGAGTGGGCCGACATCGCGCTCCGCGACGCGATCGAAAACGGCCTGGTGCCAGGCCCGCGCATCGTCGCGGCCGGCTTCGCCATCGGCAGCACCGGCGGGCACTGCGACACCAACGGCTACCGCCCGGACCGCTACCCGCGCCGCGGCGTCGAGCAGGGGATCGCCAACGGCGTGGACGAGGCGATGGCCGCGGTCCGGCACCAGATCAAGTACGGCGCCGACGTCATCAAGATCTGCGCGACCGGGGGCGTGCTCTCGGCCGGCGACGCCGTCGGCGCCCAGCAGCTCACCGAGGAAGAGATGCGGGCGATCGTCCGCGCGGCCTCCATGGCGGGCCGGAAGGTCGCCGCGCACGCCCATGGCACCGAGGGGATCAAAGCCGCCGTCCGCGCCGGCGTCGACATCGCCTTCGGCACCGACGCCGGCGTCTTCCCCCACGGCGAGAACGCCGAGGAGTTCGTCCTCATGGTCCGGGGCGGGATGACCCCCGCCCAGGCGATCCGGAGCGCCACCGTGGACGCCGCCCGACTCCTGGGGCGGGAGGCCGAGCTGGGCCGCATCGCGCCGGGCCACGACGCGGACATCGTGGCGGTGCGGGGCGACCCGCTGGCGGACGTCTCGCTGCTGCGCCGGGTGGCGTTCGTGATGAAGGGCGGCGTGGTGTACAAGCGGGCTGGACACGAGGTCCAAGTTGCGTTCGTACAATAAGATACGGCGTTGAAACATCTGTTGGAAAGGCCCGAATCCGGGCGCCCGGACCCCTTGAGCCGAGAGCCCGTTTTGTGTATGTTAGGGGGCACAGGAAAAGGACCGAGCAGGGTGGTCTACGACCCTGATTCGATCATTTGGGCCGTAACTCGGCGGCCGGCGGGGGGCTCCCGGCGCGGTTCGGGGGGCCCCCGTGCCTTTCCGAAAGGAGATCAATGGCCACGACGACCGTGAAGCGGAAGCGGCGGGCGCCGCAGCACGTCGAGGTGCCGGAGCTCAAGCTGGCGGAGGCGACGGACGGCGAGCTGGTGGCTGCGCACCTGGGCGGTCACCCGGGCGCGTTCACGGAGCTGTATGACCGCTACCGTGACAAGCTGGTCCAGTTCATTGCGCGGAAGACGGGTGATCGCGATCGGGCGGAGGACCTGGTGCAGGAGGCGTTCATCCGGGTGACGCGGCACCTGCACCGGTTCGACCAGTCGAAGAAGTTCTCGACCTGGATCTACACGATCTGCTCGAACCTGGCGAAGAACGAGCTTCGGAACCGCTCGCGGAACCCGCTGGTGTTGTTCCAGAAGCTGACGACGCACTGGGAGCCTGAGCATCGGCCGCTCCAGTTCGAGGACTCCTCGTTGCGACCCGACAGTCTGTACCGGAAGCGGTACCTCCAGGAGATCGTCGAGAAGACGGTCGAGGAGCTGCCGGAGCACCACCGTCTGGTGTTCAAGCTGCGGGAGCTGGAGGGCAAGAGCTACGAGGAGATCGCGGAGATCACGGGCGTGAACCTGGGGACGGTGAAGAGCCGGTTGCACCGGGCGCGCACGAGCTTCGCCGAGCGGATCGAGCCGCTGCTGAACTGAGGGCGGTCGAGGGAGAGGCGAAACCGGGGCCGGTCCCGTGTGGGGGCCGGCTTTTTTTCTCGTTCCGGGTGGCCGCGGGCCGTGCGTTCCGGTCCCGTGCACGTCGTGAGCGTGGACGACGAGGGCGGCGCCCCCGTGTGCGGGTGTGCCGCGATTTGACGGGCGGGGCCGCCGGCCCGCATTCTCGTATGCCGTACGCGTGCTGGTGCACGTGAACGTTTCACGCGAACACCATGGGGAGGAGCGTATGCCGGTACGGTCTGCGACGGCGGAGTGGTCGGGGACGTTGAGGGAGGGGCAGGGCAAGATGCGGATGCAGAGCGGGGCGTACGAGGGGCCGTACTCGTTCGCGTCGCGCTTCGAGGAAGGGCAGGGCACGAACCCGGAGGAGCTGCTCGCGGCGGCGCACGCGGGTTGCTTCTCGATGGCGCTCTCGGCGGGGCTGTCGCGTGCCGGGCTCCAACCGGAGCGGATCGAGACGACGGCCAAGGTGCACCTGGAGAAGGCGGGGGACGGTTTCGCGATCACGCGGGTCGAGCTGGCGACGCAGGGGCGGGTTCCGGGGATCGACGAGGCGACGTTCCGCGAGTACGCCGAGGCGGCGAAGCAGAATTGTCCGGTGTCGAAGCTGTTTGCGGGGGCGGAGATCCAGCTGACGGAAGTGAGTCTGATCTCCTGACCCCGCTCTCCGGGGTGAGGGAGACGGACGTGCACGGTCGGCGTGCGCGTCCGTCTTTTTTCGTTCAGGGTGTGAGGGTCGGCCGTCCGGCGGCGTTGGCGACGTGGCGGCCCAGGGCGAGGCCGAACTCGGCGTAGCGTTGGAGGCCGGCCCAGGGGAAGTCGGGCTGCCACTCGTCGCCGGGCTGGTGGTAGCGGTCCCAGCGCTCGAAGAGCTGCTGTTCTTCTTCCGGTGAGAGCCCCTCCCAGTCGCGCCCGGGGATGATGAATGCGGCGGGGACGCCGTTCTGAAGGAACGGCCAGTGGTCGGAGTTGGGGCGCGCCCGCTCGAGTTGCGTGGTCCAGCCGCGCGCCTGTGCGATGCGCGCTGCGTCTTCGCCCAGTGAGGACTGGGCGCCGCCGGAAACGCGCCAGACGATGGGCGGGGCGGGTGGCGCGCCGCCGTCGAGGTTGATGACCGCGATGGTGCGCTCGAGGGGGACGAGCGGCGCGGAGACGTAGTGCGTGGACCCCAGCAGCCCCTGCTCCTCGCCCGTGAAGAAGAGGAAGAGGGTGGAGCGGGCGGGCGGGTCCTTCCTGACGGCGTCCGCGATCGCGAGCAGCATGGCGACGCCGGCCGCGTTGTCCGAGAAGCCGTTGAAGATCGAGTCGCCGTTCTCGTCGGGCGTGCCGATGCCGAGGTGGTCGTAGTGTGCGGTGAAGGCGACGACCTCGTGGCGGCGTGCGGGGTCGCTGCCGGGCACGAGCGCCGCGATGTTGTAGCCGACGACGTCCTCCCCGACCGGCGCCCCGGGTGGGCCGTCCGCGCTGGAGCCGTCCGTGCGCAGCACGAAGTAGGCCGCGCCGTCGTTCGTGCGTACGCGGCGCAGAGGGACGGGCTGGAGGTACTCGCCGCCGGGCCCGGCGCCTTCGATACCCATGCGCCGCAGCTCGCTGACGATGTAGAGCGCGGCGAGCCGCTCGCCGTGCGAAGCGGTGCCCCGCCCGCCGAGCAGGTCGTGGGCGAGGAAGTAGGTGTGCGCGCGCAGGGCGAGGGTGTCGATGGTCTGGCCGTGCGCGGCGGAGGCGAAGAGCAGCAGCAACGAGCCGGCCGCGAGACTCGGGCGCATCGCTCCCTCGTCCGAGAAAGGTTCGAGTGGTCGTGTGCGTCCGGTGCGGCTACCCCGGGCGCGTGGCCCGGGGTCCACGCGTCGAGGGAGAGCGGTTGCCGGCTCGGGGGCAGGCGCGTGGGGGAGCAGCAGGCCGTGTCAGCCGGAGAGGACCATGTCGGCGTAACCGTTGTTCGGGTCGCCGCCCCGCGCGAGGACGCGGTTCACGGTTCCCGGGCCGCGGTTGTAGGCGAGCAACGCGAGGCGCACGTCGCCGTCGTACTGGTCGATGAGGTCGCGCAGGTAGTTGAAGCCGAGGCGCAGGTTGATCTCGCGGTCGAAGAGGTCCTCGTTGGTGATGCCCGGCATGAGCCAGCGGGCGGTTTGCGGCATGAGCTGTGTGAGGCCGCGGGCGCCGACGTGGCTGACGGCGCGGTGGTCGAAGTTGCTCTCCGTCTTGACGAGGCCGAAGGCGATCTTGGGGTCGATGCCCGCCTCGACGGCGTGGTCGTAGATGTCCTCGGCGAGGTCGCGCGGGATGTCGTAGCGTTCCATGGCCCGTTCGACGGCGGCGTTGCGCGCCGCATCGCTCGGCACGCGCGCCGTCTCGACGCCCTCGCCCGGTTCGGCTCGGCGTCCGGCGACAGCGGCGCGCCGCTCGGGCCGGGGTTGTTTGGCCTTGGGCGCCGTGGTCGTGGCGGTCGCGAGCGGCGCGGCCGCGCCCGCAATGGTCAGGCCGATGAGCGGGTCGCGGAACCGGCGGACGAACTCGCGTGCCCGGCTGCGCCAGCCGGGGGCGGCGGCGTCGGGGGGCTGGCGGTCCGTGGCGCGGCGTCCACCGGGGAACGGCCCGCTGCGCCGGTCTTTCCCAGACCTGCGTTCGACGCCGCTCCGCCGCTCGCCGCTGGGCTCTGCGGCGTCGAAGAGTCGTGGCCAGGGCCCGCCGCTCCACGGCGCCCGGCGGTCGAACGGCAGTGCGGTGTCGCGGCGGGCGCGGACGGGGGGGCGCCCGGACGGCGAGGCCGGCTCGCCGCCGTCGTACGGCAGACGGCCCATGGCGCACCCACCCTGCGCCGCACGCAACGCCTGCGGCAGCCGCCGGTGGCTGCGCAGGCGGCGGCGGAGCTGGTGGCTGGCGAAGAACATCGGGTCGGGTACACGGGCGGGCCTGCCGTGGCGGGAGTCCATGGGCTCGCCTCCGGGATCGTGTTCCGCGGTCCCAACGGTGCACCATCTGTGCCCGCTGCTCTTCCGCGCAGGGCGCGGTTCGGGGCGGACCGGCGCCTGCGTGCGTTGCCGCGCTTCCCTGTCGCCATGGCTATGGCCGTGGCGCGGGGTCGGCGCCTGGCGGAGTCCGGCCCCCATCCTTGCCTCGGCCCGCGAGTCCGCTCATTTTGGGCGAGAGCGCTCCACCCTTTTCCGTTCCCGTGCACATCATGTCCATCGCCGCTGTTGGGCACATCGAGGGCGTTTCGCTTCGCCCCGCCTGGCCGTGGTGCGCGTGCGGCACGCCCCGGGGAGGCCGGTGATGCAACAGATCAAGGGCACCGTGTTGATCGCCCGCCTGGCGTTCGTCGAGCAGCACTTCGGCAAAGCGGCCCTGGAGCAGGTGCTGAGGAGTCTCGACGAAGAGGACCAGCGTGCGCTGCGCATGCTGCTGACCGTGCGCTGGTACCCGTTCGAGCTGGGCCGGCGCCTGGATGAAGCGATCGTGCGGGTCGTGGGCGGCGGCGACCCCGAGTTCTTCGAGCGGCTGGGCGAGGCATCGGCGGAGAAGAATCTGGCGACGCTGCACAAGTCCTTCCTGACGCCGGGGGACCCGCACGCCTTCCTGCGGAAAGCGCCGCAGATCTACGAGCTGTACTATGAGACCGGGCGGCGCGAGTACCAGCAGACGGGTGAACGGGAGGGCGTGCTCACCACGTACGACGCCGAGACGTTCAGCGAGCCCGATTGCCTCACCGTGATCGGCTGGTATCGGCGCGCGCTCGAGATGTGCGGCGCGCAGGGCGTGCAGGTGGTCGAAGAGACGTGCCGCGCCAGGGGCGGTCCGTACTGCAGGTACCGGGTCTCCTGGCAGTGATGGAGCGCCGCCCGGCCGGTGTCGGGCGGCCTCTTTGTCGTCTCGCTGGATCGAGCGCCCTCGGCGAATCAGGCGTTGTAGACGATGCCGCCGCGGTCGCGATAGAGCTCGAGTACGGCGCGGGCCTCGGCGCGGCGCACGCCACGCGTGATGGCGATGCCGCGCTCCTCCAGGTACTCGTAGGAGGCGGGGAAGACCGGCCCTTCGTCGAAGCCGATGGCGACGGCGTCTTCCCGTGCGGCGCCACACACCAGCCGCGTCACGCCGCTCCACAGCGTGGCGCCGAGGCACATGGCGCACGGGTCGCAGGAGGCCACCAGCTCGTGGGCCGGCATGCCCGGGGCGCGGAGTGTGTAGGATCCGAGTCGTTGCTGAGCCAGCATGAGGGCGACGGTCTCCGCGTGCAGCACGCTGTTGTTCAGCGCCATCACCAGGTTCACCCCCACACCGACCGGGCGGCCCGAGTCCGCCTCGAAGACCGCCGCGCCGAACGGCCCGCCGCCCTCGCGCAGGACGTTCTCGCGGGCGAGCGCGATGGCGAGGTCCATCCGTTCCTCGTCCGACGTGTAGGCGCGGTCCCAGTCCACGAGTTCCGAGGCCCAGGCCGGCACCTCGATGCGGATGCGCGGGAGCGGTGCCATTCCGCGGCTCACCTCACTCCGGTACGCGCTGGAACCGCAGGCCGAGCACGCGGCCGGCGTCCAGCACGAATCCTGTGATGTTGCGGGAGTCGTGGCGCACGAAGCGCAGCGCCACGCCATCGGCCCGGAAGCGGTCGGGACCGATGGCCTGGAGCGTGGCGGGCGGGGCGTTCCGGCCGTGGAGGACCAGGCGACCCCGCTCCACCGCGAGCGTGTAGGTGACGCGCAACTCATCGCTGTGGTACCGGCCGGCGAACTCCGCCAGCGCTGCCTCGGCCGGCGCCGGGAACGGGGAGGCGGCATCGCCGGCGCGGGGGGCCGGCCCGGACGCGCGGGTCGCCTGCGGCGGCTCGGGGAAGCGGTCTTCGAGGTAGATGTCCGCGACGCGGCGCGCGAGGCCGGCCGCGTCGATGGAGCCGAGGTTGCACAGGCAGATCACGGCGAAGCGTTCGTCCGGGAAGCGCAAATGGTGGGCCCGGAACCCCATTGAGCCGCCGCTGTGGCTCACCGTGCGGAGGCCCCGGTACTCACCGAGAACGAGACCGAACGCGTAGTCGAGCGTGTCACCGTTGTTCAGCACGCCACGCTCGAGCATCTGTTCGCGCAGCGCGGCGCCGCCGACCGTGTGGTGCTCGGCGTTCAGGTCCCAGAGCGCCAGGTCCTCGACGCTGCTCAGCAGGCCACCGGAGCCGACCTTGTCGAAGTTCGTCCACATATCGAGGCGGTAGGAGCCGTCCTCGTTCCGCGCGTACGCCATCGCTCGGTTGCGGACGACCATGGTCCGGTCGTCGTGGAAGTGGGTGCTGGTCATGCCGAGCGGGCGGAAGATGTGCTCGTCGGCGAATTCTCGCAGCGATTTGCCCGAGACGCGGCGTACGATCTCCGCCATCAGCAGGTAGCCCGTATTGCTGTAGAGGTGGCGCTCGCCGGGCGTGAAGTTGAGCGCCTCCTGGCGGGTCACCAGGTCGAGGACCTCTTCGTCCGTGTGCACATCCTCGAGTCGCATCCCGGCGAGCAGCATCAGTGTGAGGTAGTCGCGCAGCCCGCTGGTGTGGTGGATCAGGTGCCGGATCGTGATCGGCGCGCCGTAGTCGGGAAGCTCCGGGATGTAGGTGCGCACGTCGTCGTCGAGCGAGAGCGCGCCCTGCTGGGCGAGCAACACGATGCTCGCTGCGGTGAACTGCTTGGAGACGGACGCGATGTAGAAGACCGTTTTCGGCGAGATCGGGACGTCGTGATCGAGGTTGGCGTACCCGTACCCGCGGGCGTAGACGAGGCGGCCATCCTGTACGACGCCGAGGGCGCAGCCGGGCGAGCCCGGTCGGTCCCACTCGGCGAACAGGCTGTCCACGCGCGCGGCGAGATCCGCCCGTGGCTGCCCGTGCGCCTCGGCAGCGAGCGGCAGGAGCGCCGCGATCAGGGTCAGGATGCGGAGCGGGCGACGCGGGACGTCGCCGGGTGATGGAGCGAGGGGCCGCATGGTCGGCTTCACTGGACGAGGATCGGAGGAGTCCGCGTCGGTCGAACCGGAACGGAGGATAAGGGCTGCCGAAGCGGTGGGGCAAGCCGCGGCGCGCGGGTGCTTCGGCCGTGACGCAACTGCGGGTGCAGCGATGGGTTGATCGCGGATCGCATGTGGCGCTCCCGCTACAAGCTGTCGTCGTAATTCGTGACTCTGGCCGCCGGCGGTGCGCGGCTGGCTCGGCAAATCCAGCACTCGTGCGCCCTGCGTGGCTGGCACGGTCATTGACCAATGCGCGGGCCGCCGTGGCTCTCCCCGGAGCCGCAGTCAGGGTCGATGGCGGGGTGCCTGACCACCTCGTCGGCACGTGTGACCGGAGACCGCACGGGCTGGCGGGTGGCAGGCCCCCGCCGCCAGGGGGCAGGCCAGGTGGCACGACGGGGGGCACGGCGCGATGACCCGTGACGACCTGGATGGGGCTGACGCCGATATGTGCGCTCTCTTCGTGCCGGATTCGGATTCGGGCTCTGACAGCGGTGCCAAGGTCGGTGGGCGTGGCCGCGCGTGCCCCGACTGCGGATCGCGCTATACCAAGGAAGTGGATCAGCCGACGCCGCGCGCGGCGCTCTTCTCGCCCCGCATGCCGCGGCTGCGGTGGCGCCAGTGCCTGAGCTGTGGCAGTCATTTCCTCGCGGTCCTGCCCCGGCGGTACCGTCTGCCGCGGTGACCGCCGGGCGGGTTCGGCACTCAGCGTCCGCGGATCTTCCTGAACACCTCCTTCGTTTCCGCGCGGTCGTGGCGTGTCAGGTGGCTGAAGGTGCCGCCCGATGCGAGCCACCCGCCGCCGTCGATCGTGACGCACTCCCCTGTGATGTAGGGCGCCGCATCGGAGACGAGGAACGCGGCGAGGTTGGCGAGCTCGGCGGGGTCGCCGAAGCGGCCCGCGGGGATGCGCTCGCGCGCCTCGGCCTCGAGCTCCGGTGACGGCATGAGGCGGGACCACGCGCCCTCGGTGGGGAACGGGCCGGGCGCGATGGCGTTGACGCGGATGTCGTAGGCGGCCCACTCGACGGCGAGGGAGCGGGTCATGGCGAGGACGCCGGCCTTGGCCGCTGCGGAGGGCACCACGAACGCGGAGCCGGTCCACGCGTAGGTCGTGAGGATGTTGAGGATCGAGCCTCCGCCGCGCCGGATCATGTGTCGGCCGGCGGCGAGCGTCGCGTGGAAGCTGCCGTGGAGCACCGTGGCGACGACGGCGTGGAAGCCGTTCGGCGAGAGTTCTTCTGTGGCGGCGAGGAAGTTCCCCGCGGCGTTGTTGACGAGGATGTCCAGGTCGCCGAACCGTTCGACCGTGGCGTTGACCAGCGCCTCGACCTGAGCGAAGTCGCGGACGTCGGCGGTGTGTGTGAGCAGCGCATCGCCGGCGTCGAGCTCTCGCGCCGCGGCCTCGAGGCGTTGGGCGCTGCGGCCGGCGATGGCGACCCTGGCGCCGAGTTCGAGGAAGCGGCGGGCCATGGCGAGGCCGAGGCCCGAGCCGCCGCCGGTGATGAGGGCGGTGCGGCCGGCGAGGAGGTCCGGGCTGAAGACCTGGCGCGTGGGCTGGGCGGGCATAGTGGGTCTCGTCGTCGGTTTGCTGGTTTTCTCCACCTGCGCGTTCGTTCGCTGTTTCCGGGTCCGTGCGGGAGCGGGGGAGCATGAGCCAGACGCGGAGCACGAGGGGCTCACGCGGAGGCGCGCAGCACGGGGAGGCCGGGGGCTCCGGTGTCCGGCGCGCCGCGGAGTCGTCCCGGCGTCCGCGTTGATCCGTGATATGGTCGTTCTCTGCGGGCGAGTCAACGTTCGGTGGCGGTGGATCCTGCCTGGTCCCGGCGCGCTGCTCCGTGATCTCCATGGGCCCGTGTGACACGGAGCGAAGGGCGAGGGGTATCCGAGCCAGGGAGGTTGGACCCAGGACCAGGGGAAGGGCCGAGAGATGACTGGAAAGAAGACGTCGGTGCTGTTCGTGTGTCTGGGCAACATCTGCCGCTCGCCGCTGGCGGAGGCGGTGTTCCGCAAGCAGGTGAAGGAGGCGGGGCTGGAGGACCTGGTCGAGGTGGATTCGGCGGGCACGTCGTCGTATCACGAGGGCGAGGGCCCGGACCCGCGGACGGTGAGGGTGGCCCGTGCGCGGGGCGTGGAGATGACGGGGCGGGCCCGGCAGATCCGCCGTGAGGATGCGGAGCGGTTCGACTACATCATCGCGATGGACGAGATGAACCTCCGGGACGTCCAGCGGCTGGTGGCGGAGGCGGGTGTGCGCTCGCCGCGGGTCATGCGGCTACGCGAGTTCGACCCGGAGGCGCACGGGGACCTGGACGTGCCGGACCCGTACTACGGCGGCCCGCAGGGGTTCGAGAAGGTGCACGACATCGTCGAGCGCTCGTGCGCGGCGCTGCTCCGGCACATCGTGGCGGAGCGGGGGCTGGATGCGGGCGTCGGCAGGCGGGCGGAGCCTTGAAGCTGCCGGGCGGCGTGCGCGTCGCGGTCGAGCGGGCGCTCGCGCGACGCACCGGGCGGGAGGCGCACGTGAGCAGCGTGCGGGCGGTGGGCGGCGGCTGCATCAGCCCCGCGGCGCGGGTGGAGACGGACGCAGGCGACGTCTTCTTCCTCAAGTGGGGCTCGGGGGGCCGGACGCCGGCCGGGCTGTTCGACGCGGAGGCGCGGGCGCTCGCCGCCCTGGCCGCGGCGAACGCGGTGCGGGTACCGGAGGTGATCGCCGTGGGCGGGCCGGACAGCGGGGCGCCGTGGTTGCTCCTCGAGTGGCTGGAGCCCGGCTCGCCGAACGCGCGCACGTGGCCGGAGCTGGGCCGCTCGCTCGCCGCGTTGCACCGCGTTCGCGCAGAGCGTTACGGCTGGCCGGAGGACAACTTCATCGGCTCGTTGCCGCAGGCGAATGGCTGGTCGGCATCATGGGCGGCCTTCTGGCGGGAGCGACGGCTGGCGCCGCAGCTCGAGCGGGCCGTGCGCGCCGGGTACTTCGATGCGCGGGCCCGCCGCCGGTTCGACGCGCTGCTGGACCGACTCGACGCGCTCCTCGCCGAGGCGGAGGCGGACGGCGCCTCGCTCCTGCACGGCGACCTCTGGGGCGGCAACGTCCACGTGATGGCGGGCGGCCGGGCCGCACTCATTGATCCGTCCGCCTACCACGGCCACCGCGAGGTCGACCTCGCCATGAGCGAGCTGTTCGGCGGCTTCGGCAGCGGGTTCTACGAGGCGTACCGCGAGGCGTGGCCGCTGGCGCCGGGCTACGCGGAGAGACGCCGGCCGATCTACCAGCTCTACTACCTCCTCGTGCACGTCAACCTGTTCGGCGCGAGCTACGTGGGCAGCACGCTCGCGCGGCTCGACGCCGTGCCGCTCTGAAACAATGAAACCGGCCCCGCGCGTCGTCGGTCGTGCGGGGCCGGCAGGTGGTCAGGCCGTGCCGCCGGCGGAGCCCGGCGAGAGTGTGCGGGCAATACGGCGGATCCCCTCGGTCAGCATCTCCTCGCTGGCGGCGAAGGAGAGGCGGACGAAGCGGTCATCCCCGAACGCGGCGCCGGGCACGAGCGCAACACCGCCCTCCTCGATGAGCTTGCGGCAGAGCTCCACGGCGCTGTTCACGCCGTCCCGGAAGAAGCCGTCGACGCGGAAGAAGAGGTAGAACGCGCCCTCGGGGTAGACGAACTCGGTGCCGGGCAGCAGCTCCCGGAAGAGCGAGACGACGTGGTCGCGGCGGCGCCGGAACGTCTCGGCCATGGCCCGCAGCTCGGCGGCGTGCTCGCCCTCGGCGCGGTAGGCCGCGAGCGCGGCGTACTGGGACGGCGTCGCGGCCGAGGTGGTGATGTGGCTCTGGAGCGCGGCCATGTGGCGGGCGAGCTCGGCGTTCGAGTACGAGAATCCGATGCGCCAGCCGGTCATGGCGAAGGTCTTGGACGCGCCGTCCACGATGACGACGCGGTCCAGCGACGCCTCGGGCAGCTCGAGCAGGCCGGGCGCGGCATTCGCGGTGAAGCAGATGCGGGCGTAGATCTCGTCGCTGATGATCCAGATGTCGCGCTCGGCGGCCCAGCGGTAGATGGCCTCGAGCTCCTCGCGCGTGTACACCGCGCCGGTGGGGTTGCACGGGGAGTTGAGGATGAGGCCGCGGGTGCGGTCGTCGCTGGCCGCCTCGAGCAGTGCGGGCGTGACCTTGTAGCCGTTGTCGGGGTCGCCGGCGACGGGCACGGGCTCGGCGCGCGCCAGGCGCACGATGTCCGGATAACTGGTCCAGTAGGGCGCGGGGAACAGCACGCGGTCGCCGGGGCCGAAGAGGACGAAGCAGGCGTTGAAGATGGCCTGCTTGGCGCCGGCGGAGACGACGATGCCGGCGGGGTCGATGTCGCGGCCCGTGCGGCTGGCGAGGTCGCGTGCGATGGCCTCGCGCAGGGGCTGGATGCCCGGCGCGGCGGCGTAGCGGGTTGCGCCGTGCTCGATGGCGTGGATGGCGGCGCTGCGGATGAAGGCGGGTGTGTCGAAGTCGGGCTCGCCCGCGCTGAGGTCGACGATGTCGCGGCCCTGGGCCCGGAGCTCGCGCGCGAGCGCGGCGACGGCGACGGTGGCCGAGGGCTGGAGGCCGGCGATGTTGGTGCTGGTCCGCAAGGTGATCGAGCGTGCTGGAAGTCGGTCCATGATTCGAAAGTGGCCGTGAATATACGGGGTGGCCGGCGGGCCACAAGGAGAGCTTGCCCGCCCCCGGCGTGCCGGTCAGATTACGGGCTCGTCGATCCACGGCAGCGCGAGGAGGGTGGTTTGGAGGACGTGGAACGGACGTCCGCGGCGCCGGGAGCGCGTGTCGTGGTCTACTGCGACTACGTCTCGCCGTTCTGCTACCTGGCGGAGCCGGGGTTGCGGCGGCTGCGCGACGAGGCGGGTGTGTGGGTGGAGCGCAGGGCGTACGAGTTGTGGCCGGCGCCGACGGAGTTGCCGGACCCGCGGGAGGCGGAGCGCGACTGGGCCACGGTCGTGGAGCCGCTGGCGCGGGAGCTGGGGCTGGAGCTGCGGTGTCCGCGGACCCAGCCGCGCACGCGCAAGGCGCACGAAGCCGCGGTGTACGCGCGGGAGCACGGCCGCTTCGACGAGTTCCACGAGGCGCTGTACCGTGCGCACTTCGTCGAAGGGCTGGACATCGGGCGGATCGACGTGCTGGCGGAGCTGGGTGCGCGGTTGGGCCTGGATGCGCAGGACCTGCGCATCGCGCTGGGTGTGGATCGCTACACGGAGCAGGTGTTGGCGGAGGAGGCGGAGGCGCTGCGGCGGGGCGTGCGGGGCGTGCCTGCGTACGTCGTAGGCGGGCGGCTCATCACGGGCCTGCAGCGGTACGAAGACCTGCTGGAGCTGATTCAACGGAGCGCCGCCGACGCAGGCGGCTGAACGAGACGAAGGATCCGATGGCGGATTACGAGCGCATCACGGCCGTGTCGACGCGCGAGGCGCTGCGCACGGCGGAGGAGGTGCTGACGGCGCGGCTGCCGCTCACCAAGGTGAGCGAGGATCGGCACTCCATCACGTTGAAGGGTGGTGACGGCACGGTCACGATCCGTGCGCACCGTCATGGGCCGGACACGGTGGTTCACGCTTCGACGGACCAGCCTCGCACGTCGCGGCTCGACATCGAGACGCAGTACTACCTCAACCAGTTGCCCTACCAGCCGGGGGACGTGCCGAAGCGGTAGCAGCGGAGCCGTCCTCCGTGCTGCTCCGTGTCGCTGCGCCCCCTGGTCTCCGCGTGAGCCCGGGCCGAGTGCCGAGAAGGGCGCGGAGGATTCCCCTCCGCGCCCTTCTCTCACGTCGTCTCGACCTTCGCGACCGGCTCGGCGACGCGCCGCTGTTCGAGCATGGATTGGGTCTCCCTGACGACGACGCCGGAGAGCAGGATCAGTCCGATGAGGTTGGGAATCGCCATCAGGCCGTTCATGATGTCGCTGAACGTCCAGACGAGCTGGAATCCCGTGGTCTGCTGGAGCTGCAGGACGTAGGCGCCGACGAAGGTCCCGATGACGAACAGGATGCGGTACGGTGTGATGGCGCGGACGCCGAACAGGTACTCGACGGCGCGCTCGCCGTAGTAGGCCCAGCCGAGCACGGTGGAGAAGGCGAAGAAGGCGAGGCTGAGGGAGACGATGTGACCGCCCCACTGGCCGGGTAGGCCGGTCTGGAACGCGGCGGCGGTGAGCGGCGCGCCGGTGAGCGCGGCGCCGGTGGCGGGGTCGGTCTGCGTCCACGCCCCGGTCGCGATGATGGTGAAGCCCGTGATCGAGCAGACGACGATGGTGTCGATGAACGTCTGCGTCATCGAGACCAGGGCCTGGGTGGCCGGGTGGCGCGTCTGTGCGGCCGCGGCTGCGATGGCGCCGGTGCCGAGGCCGGACTCGTTGGAGAAGACGCCGCGGGCGAAGCCCCAGCGGATGGCGTCGCGCACGGTGGCGCCGAGGAAGCCGCCGATCGGCGCCGTCGGCGTGAACGCTTCGCCGAAGACGTGGACGACGATGGCGGGCAGGCTGCGCCAGTTGATGAGCAGGACGATCAGGCCGCCGGCCAGGTAGAAGACGATCATGAACGGCACGAAGAACGCCGTGACCCGGCCGATGGAGCGGATCCCGCCGAGGATGACGAGGGCGGCGCCGATCGTGAGGATCACGCCGGTCACGACGGGCGGGATGCCGAAGGAGGAGCGGAGCGCGTCGGCGACGGAGTTGGACTGGACCATGTTGCCGATGCCGAAGGCGGCGAAGGCCGCGAAGAGCGCGAAGAGGAAGCCGAGGGTCTTGCCGGCGGGGCCGCCGATGCCGCGGGAGAGGTAGTACATGGGGCCGCCGGCCATGTTGCCGCGGGCATCGACTTCGCGGTAGCGGACGCCGAGGACGGCCTCGGAGTACTTGGTGGCCATGCCGAAGAGGCCGGTCACCCACATCCAGAAGAGTGCGCCGGGCCCGCCCGAGGCGATGGCGGTGGCGACGCCGGCGATGTTGCCGACGCCGACGGTCGCGGCGAGGGCGGTCATGAGGGCCTGGAAGTGGGAGATGTCGCCCTGGGCGCCCTCCTCCTTGCGCTTGATCAGGGCGAGCCAGAGTGAGTGCTTGAGTTCCCGGAACTGGAGGCCGCGGAGGCGGATCGTGAGGAAGACCCCTGTGCCCACGAGCAGGAGGATGGTGGGCAACCCCCAGACGAAGTCGCTGATCTGGCCGAGAACGAGTTGCGCTCTTTCCATGTCGCCCCCGTCGGCGGTAGTCCGCGCTTGTCTCTCGTGAGGAACGGAAGGGAGGAAGCTAACCGCCTGGGCAGCAAGGTTGCAAGCGGATATATTGGCGGAAGTCCTTTACAACACGTGTGAGGGGAACGGGCGATGGCGGAGACGTTTGCCGATCTGGGATTGAGGCCGGAGCTGGTCGAGGCGGCGCGGGCGGCGGGGTACGAGGCGCCGACGCCGCTGCAGCGGGGAGCGGTGCCGGTGCTGCGCCGGGGCGGGAACGCGGTGCTGTATGCCTCCTCGGGCGCGGGTGTGGTCGGGGCGTACGGGCTGGGCGTGTTCGACCGGCTGGCGGGCATGGAGGGGGGCGGTCTGCGGGCGTTGGTGGTCACGGTGAGCGACGTTGCTGCGGAGCGTATCGCGCTGTCGCTCGCGCGGCTCGGGGGGCCGGCAGGCGTCTCGGTGGCGGCGGTGGGGCCGGGGTGGGCGCAGGGCACGCCGCAGGTGGTGGTCGCGTCCGCCGAGACGGCGTTGCGGGAGGTCGAGGCGTCGCGGCTGAAGCTGGAGACGTTGGAGTCGTTCGTGCTGGATTCGGCCTCGGTCGTGCTGGCGCTGTCCGGCAACGACGTGATCGAGGCGCTGACGGTCTCGCTGCCACGAGAGGCGCAGCGGGTGGTGGTGACGGCGGAGGCGACGCCGCAGGTCGAGAGCTACATCGAGCGGCACGTCCGCCGCGCGTTGTGGATTCCGGGCCGGCCCGTCGTTACCGAGGAAGTGCCTCCCCCTCGCGGCGTGTTGAGCTACGCGGTCGCGCCCGAGGGTGGCAAAGCGGAGCTGCTCGCGGGGCTGGTGGCCGGTGGGAGGGTGAACCTGCCCGCCGCGGTGCACTGCCGCGCGCCGGCGAGCGCCGCGGCGGCGCGGGAAGCGCTCGAGCTCCGGGGCTTCCGCGCGAGCGATCCGGAGCCGGGGCTTGCTCCGGGCAGCGCCGTGTTCCGGCTGGCTCTTCGCGATGGGGACGTGTCGGCGGCCGGCGGCGTGGCGACGGTCGTGAGCTACGACGTCCCGTTCGACGCCGCGTCGCTCGGCGAGCGGCACGCGGCCGGCGGCGTGGTCCTGGTGCTGGCGCGCGAGCTGCCGCACCTCCGCCAGATCGCAGCGGACGCGCAGTTCACGCTCGAAGCGGTGAGTGGGGCCGAGCCCACGACGGCGCGCAGCGAGCTGGACGCGTACCGCGCGCGGATCCGGCAGGCCGTGCGGGAGGAAGACATCGGCGCGCAACTGCTGGTGCTCGAGCCGCTGTTCGCGGAGTTCAGCGCCGCGGAGGTGGCGGCGGCGTTGAGCGCGTTGTTGAGGCAGCGCGTCCCGACGCTCGCGCCGGCGGCCGCGGCTCCGTCCCCCGGCGCCGGCGTGCGGCCGTGGGTGCGGCTGTTCGTGAGTGCGGGGCAGCGCGACAACGTGCGGCCGGGCGACCTGGTCGGCGCGATCACGGGCGAGGCCGGCATCACGGGCGAAGAGGTGGGGCGGATCGAGATCCGGGACACCTTCTCCATCGTCGAGGTCGCGGCGGACGCGGCGGAGCGGGTGATCCAGGCGCTGAACGGCGTGACACTCAAGGGCCGGAGCCTGCGCGTGGACTACGACCGCAAGCCGACGCAGCCGCCGCGGCGGGGGCGCGGCCCGGGCGGGTGAGGTGGGAGCGCGCGCCGAGCGGGACGCGGCCGTGCCAGAGAGCGCGGGTCTCGCCGGCGCGGGACGGGCGCGCCGCTCCTGCGGCGGGCCGGTACAGGAAGGGTGAGACGACGAGAGCCACGTCGCCGGGTGGGGACGTGGCTCTCGTCCTTCGAGGCAGAGTGTGATGCGCGGGCCGATCAGCGCTTGACCGCGTCCTTCAGGCCCTTGCCGGCGCGGAACGAAGGCGTCGTCGTCGCACGGATCTGGATCTCCTTGCCCGTGCGCGGGTTGCGGCCAGTGCGGGCCTTGCGCTTCTTGGTCTCGAACGTACCGAACCCGGTGATCTGGACGCGGTCGCCCTTGCGGAGCGCCGTCGCGATGATGCCGCCACTGACGCCGAAGAGCGCCTCGACCGCACGCGCCGCATCGGCCTTGGTCATCTTGGCCTTGTTGGCCAGCGTCTGGATCAACTCAGACTTGTTCATGACTTCGCTCCCCCCGATCTGGTGAGATTGTTGAGTGGGTCTCGCGCCCGCACTCGGCACGGGCGGCACCAACGGTTCCCGCCCGACACAGGGAACAGTTGAAGGGTGCCTGCCCTTGCGCAGGCCCCACCGTAATGGTCAATTCCGGGTCCGGCTCAGCGTTCGCCGACCAAACTGGGCACGGACTGAAACGGCTGGATGAATCGCTGATACAGTAGAGACGGGTAGGAACGTCGTCAAGGGAGTTCCGGGCCCGATCGAGCACGGATGGACACGACCGGATCGGCCCTGTTCTCCGCGCGTGGACACTCGAACCCCAGGGCAATCGGTGCGTTCAGCGGACATGGGTCTCGCCGTGCCGGGTGCGGCGCTCGGGCAGCGCGAACTGGAGATCGCGCGTGAGATCGCGCACGCGTTCCTCAACGCGACGAGCGCGCTGGAGGTCTACCGGATCGCGTTGGTCCGGGTCACGCCCCTGGTGGGCGCGAGTTTCAGCTCGGTGTTCCTGCGGGATCCGGCAGAGCCGGAGCTGCTCAAGCTGGCGTGCGCGCAGAACTGGCCGCAGTCGTCGGCGCGCTTCCTGGGGCAGCTCCGGATCCGGGTGGGTCGTGGCCCGACGGGTCTTGCGGTGCTGGAGAGGCGGGCGATCGCGGCGGAAGACGTGTTCGGGGATCCGGCGTTGCGTGAGTGGTGGGAACCGGCGCGCGAGCTGGGGTTCACGTCGCTGATCGCGCTGCCGCTCCAGGTGCGCGGCGATACGGTGGGGGCGTTGAGCTTCTACTTCGAGCACCCGCACCGGTTCACCGCATCGGAGCGGGAGCTGCTGGAGCTGGTCGCGAGCCAGCTCGCGGCGGCGGCGGAGCGTGCCCAGTTGGTCGAGGATCTCAAGGCGGCGAACGCGCGGCTGGAGCGGCAGAACCGGGAGCTGGCGGAGCGGGTGGCGGAAGCGGAGCAGGCGCGTCGGCTGAAGGAGGAGTTCCTCTCGAACATGAGCCACGAGCTGCGCACGCCGCTCACGGCGATCCTCGGCTACACGTATCTGCTCGTGGAGGGTCATGCCGGCTCCCTGACGCCGCAGCAGGAGGACGCGCTGCGGAAGATCGAGCGGGCGGGGACCGCGCTGATGAGCCTGATCAACGATTTGCTGGACCTCTCCCATCTGAGGCTCGGGCGCGCGCGGGTGGATGCCGGTGTGTACGACGCCGTGGCCCTGGCGCGGCGTGCGTTGGGGCAGGTGGGCGATCCGCCGGAAGGCGTGGTGTTCCGATTGATCGAGCCGGACGCGCCCGTGCAGGTGGAGACGGACGGTGAGAAGGTCGTCAAGATCCTGGAGAACCTGCTGAGCAACGCCTTCAAGTTCACGAGCCAGGGCGAGGTGAGGTTGACCGTCCGTCAGGTGCCGTGGCCGTTGGGGGGCCGGGCGGGCGAGCCGGCCGTGGCCGGGCGGCGGGCCAGGGGCCACGAGCGCGTCGAGTGGGTGGTGGAGGACACGGGGATCGGCATCGCGGAGGAGGATCTGCCGATCATCTTCGACGAGTTCCGCCAGGTGGACGGATCGTCCACGCGGCTCTACGGCGGGACGGGTCTCGGCCTCGCCCTCTCGCTGCAGCTCGCCCGCCTGCTGGGTGGCGAGATCACCGTCCAGAGCGAGTTGGGCCGCGGCTCCACCTTCACCCTACGGCTGCCTGCGGCCCGGTCCGCGGCTGCGGAGGCGTGACGGAACCGGCACGGCCACGTCTCCGCGCCGTCGAGCCCGGCCCGCGCCGGCGGGGGTGTGACCCCGCCGGCATCGGCGTGGCTTCACCCCTGCGCCGGCTGGTGCGGGGCCGCCGCGACTTCCTCCTGGCTGTCGAAGCGACCGCGCAGCACGGGCATCGGGCGCGGTCGCGTCATCGCCTCGGGTGACAGGATCTCGTCCAGCTCCTCCCGGGTCAGCCAGCCCTTCTCCAGCACCAGCTCGTAGACTCCCCGGTCGGTCTCCAGCGCCTCGCGGGCAACGGCGCTCGCGCGGTCGTACCCGATGTACGGGACGAGCGCGGTGACGATGCCGATGCTCCGCTCGAGCAGGTGACGGATGCGCTCGCGGTTCGCCGTGATGCCGAGAACGCAGCGTTCACGCAGCACGATGCACGCCTGCTCGAGCATGTCGATGGACTGGAAGAGGTTGAAGGCGATGACCGGCTCGAACACGTTGAGCTGGAGCTGGCCCGCCTCGGCCGCGATCGTCACCGTGAGGTCGTTGCCGACCACCTGGTAGCAGACCTGGTTGACGACCTCGGGGATGACCGGGTTCACCTTGCCCGGCATGATGCTCGAGCCCGGCTGCATGGGCGGCAACGAGATCTCGCCGAGGCCGGCGCGCGGCCCGCTGGAGAGCAGGCGCAGGTCGTTGCAGATCTTGGAGAGCTTGGTCGCGACCCGCTTGAGCACGCCCGAGAGCTGGACGAACACGCCCGTGTCCGCCGTGGCCTCGACGAGGTCGGGGCTGGTGACGAGCGGCAGGCCGGTGATCTCCGCCAGGCGCTCACGGACCAGCGCCGCGTAGCGCGGGTCGGTGTTGATGCCCGTGCCGATGGCGGTGGCGCCCAGGTTGATCTCGCACAAGAGGCCGGCCGCCTCGCGCAGCCGTTCGATGTCTTCACCCAACGTGATGCCGAAGGCGTGGAACTCCTGGCCGAGCGTCATCGGCACGGCGTCCTGGAGCTGGGTCCGGCCGATCTTGACGATGTCGGCGAACTCGTCCGCCTTGAGCAGGAACGCATCGCGCAGCGCGGCGAGCGCCACCTCCAGGTCGCGGAGCATCCAGATGAGCGCGATCTTGAGCGCGGTGGGATAGACGTCGTTGGTGGACTGGGAGAGGTTGACGTGGTTGTTGGGGTGCACGATGTGGTACTCGCCGCGGCGTCTGCCGAGGATCTCCAGCGCGCGGTTCGCGATCACCTCGTTGGCGTTCATGTTCGTCGAGGTGCCCGCGCCGCCCTGGATGACATCCACGACGAAGTGGCTGTGCAGCGCCCCGCCGCGGATCTCCTGGCACGCGGCGATGATGGCGTTCGCGATGGTCGGGTCGAGGAGGCCCAGCTCCTGATTGGCCCGGGCCGCGGCTTCCTTGACTGCGGCGAGCGCGACGATGAGGTGGGGATACTGCGCGATCGTGATGCCCGTGATGGGGAAGTTCTCGATGGCGCGCAGCGTCTGGATCCCATAGTACTCGCGGTCGGGGACCTCGCGTTCGCCGAGCAGGTCCTTCTCACGCCGCAGCTCGCCGGACAGGTAGATCTGCTCTCCGCCGGCGATGCGCGCGTTGGCGGCGCGGAGCCGCATCGCGATGATCTGGGCGGCCGCGATGGCGAGCCGCGCGTAGAGCATCGGCCGCTCTTCGGCGATGCGCATGATGGTCTCGCGCGGGAACTCGATCGCCTCGACGGGCTCCATGACGTAGGCGGAGGTCGAGTGCGGGTAGTCGTCGAGGAGCGTGCCCTCGCCGTAGGAGTCGCCGGGTCCGAGCAGGGCGAGGACCTGGTTGCGGCCGCGGTGCCGTTTGCGGATCTCGACGCGGCCGCGGACGATGATGCCGAATTCGCGGCGTGGCTGACTCTCACGGAAGATGTACGCGCCGGGCAGATAACAGATGGCGCGGGCCTGGGATGCCAGGTACTCGACATCACCAGGCTCCAGTTTCCGGCTGATGACGTGCCGGCGAAGTGTCTCGAGAATCGTGTCCAGCATGACGAATCGAGGGAGTGGAGTCCGTACGTGGCGGCCGGCGGCCGTAGGGGTCGGTGCCGCGCGGCGCCACGCGTGAACTTAACCGGGAGCGCGAAGGTGCGCCATTGACCGGGGTCAGGGCAGGCGGAGGAGGCGCCGGACGTGGTCCACGAGCTGGGCGGGGTCTCGCAGGCCCTCGATCAGGGCCTCGTTGACGTAGACGACGGGCACCCGGTCCGGCGCGAGGGCGCGGGCGGCGGCCCGGTCGCGCTGGACCTGCTCGGCGGTGGCGGGGTCGGTGAGGCAGAGGGCGAATGTGGTGGTGTCGAGGCCGAGGGCGTGGGCGTAGGTCACGAACCTCGGCTCCGGCGGCTCGCCCTGGGTCCACTCCGGGAGGCGGTCGGCGAGCATGCGGTGCATGTCCCACGGCCTGCCGGCTCGTGCGGCGCAGTGGGAGGCCGCGGCTGCGGCGGGGCCGCGGCGGTGTGCGGGGAGGGGGGCGTGGATGTGGACGTAGCGGATCAGGCCATCAGCGGCCCAGCGCCTGAGGACGACACCGGCCTCGGCGTCCAGCCGTCGGCAGGCGGGACACTGGAAGTCGGAGAAGACGCGGACGACGATGGCTGCGTCCGCGGGGCCGATGGCGACGCCGGCGTCCGCGGCCCGTTCCGCGACCGCGGCGCCGATGTGCACCGTGCGGATCGGATCGGGGCCGCGGAGGGCGGTGTGGAGGACGGCGGCCGCGCCGGCAATGGCGATGCTCACGAGCGTGACGGCGAAGGTGCGTGGCTTCATCGATCGCTCCTCGTATCGTTGCGCCCCGGCCGGGCCGGCCGCCCGCGTGGGCCGCGGCGGCCGGCCACGGCGGCTGCCGCTCAGCCGAGCGAGAACTGCTCCTGGCACGTGATCCGGATCCGCGACCCATCGGGCATCAGGTACGTGCCCACCTCGGTGGTGTGCACGATCTTGATGAAGCCCATGGTGACCAGCGGCGGCGCCACGATCGGGAAGTAGGTCTCCTGCCTCCGCTCTTCCGTCCCGATCAGGATCGCTGTGCCGTCCGTCCCGCCCAGGGCCAGCTCCTTCGCGCAATTCGCGCGCACGGCCGTGGCGATCGCGAGCAACAGGACGAGTGCGGGCACGAAGGCCCTGACGTTGAAGTTGCGCATGGGAACCTCCCGGCATGGCCCGCGGAGCGGGCGTGATGGACGCGCCTCCGGTCCGCGCCGGGCGAGTCCTCCGCGACGTCGTCGCACTCCGCCCCGTCACGGCCCGTGGCGGCCATCGGGAAGTCACGCGGCGTGCCGGGCGACCTGCTCCGGGCCACGCTGTCGTAAGTTTCGGTGATTCAGCGACCTATAGCCCAATCGTCGCGGCAGGGGGCAGGGCGGGATGGGGCGTTGGGCGGTCAACGACCGGGCAGTTCCGTCCGTTCGTGGTCGAGACGCTCCGCGCCGGGTGGAGACGCGTCCCAGGGAGAGCGCGGCGCGGAGCGTCGTAGGGAGGGGCTGGAAGGATCAGCCGGCTTGCGCCGGCTCGAGGACGAAGGCGTAGAGGCCGTCGGTGGTCACGGCGTAAAGGGTGTCGCCGTGCAGCGCGAGGCTGACGGCCCGGCGCGCCGCGTCCCATGGGCCCTCTCCGGCGGGGACGCGGATCTCGCGGGGCGAGTAGGTCGCCGGGTCCACGACGACGGCGACGACATCGCCGGAGGCGACGGCGAGGAGCAGACGGCCGTCGGAGGTGAGGGACAGGTCCTTGGCGATGGTGCCCGGGTAGACGTGCAGGCCCTGCCGGGCCAGGCTGCGGGCGAGTGCCTCGTGCCGCTTGCGGATGGGCTCGAGCAGCCAGCGTGGCAGTTGCACGGTGTGTTGCACGGCGCCGGCGGAGTCGAACCGGATGAGCACGCCTTCCCGGTTGTCCAGCACGTGGACCGCGCCGTCGGGCGTACGGAGGGCAAGGACTTCGTCCTGTTCGATGACGCGCCTGCCGTCGTCCGTGCCCGGCCGCAGCCCGGGCGGGCGGGTGCCCCAGGGCCGGCGCGTGCCGTCCGGCGCGATGACGGTGAAGAGGGCGTCGCGGCCCGAAATGGACACATGGTAGACCGATCCGTCCGGGCCCACCACGAAGCTGCGGAGCGCCTCGTCCAGTCGGATCTCGCGGACGAGCTGGCCGTCCGGGGTGAAGAAGGAGATCCGCTGGTTGGTCATGTCGCCGACGGCGATGAGGCCGTCCGCGCACACGAGCTCGAACGCTCCCTGGAGCTCGCCGGGGCCGGCGCCGCTCCTGCCGAAGACGTGGAGCAGCTCGAGGTCGCGGTCGAAGAGCGCGATGCGGTCGTCGCCGATGTCCGCCACGACGAGGGTGTCTCCGAGGAGTCGGATGCGGATCGGCGTGGTGAGCGGGAACGAGTCATCGGCGATGCTCGCGACCCGTCTGGCGATCAGCTCCCGGGCGATGAGCGGCGGGTCGGCGGCGGATCGGTGCTCGGTGTCGGAGGCGGCGCAGGCGGCGAGGAGCAGCAGGGCGGAGAGGGTTCGGGTGCGCATGGTGCCTCGCTCTGGTTGGTGGTTCCGGACGGGCGTGGCGGCCGGGCGGTCCGGCCGCCACCGAGCGGGTCCCCGGTCCTGCTCAGATGTACCTGTAGGTGCTGCAATCGACCCTGACCCGCGAGCCGTCGCTCATGAGGTACGTGCCGACCTGGTAGCTGCGTGTCGTCTCGCGGGTGATCGTCCGCTTGACCGAGCCGCCGGCGCCAGAACCGGAGCCCGAGACGACGATCTCGATGGTCTCCCGCACGACCTCGGTCCGCGTTTCGGTGCCGATGAGTGTGCCGACGCCCGGCGGGTCGTTGATGCCCGTGGAGATGTAGGGCGCGCAGTCGGCCCACGCGGCGGCGGCGAACGCGAGGACGAGCGCGAGAGCGGGCACGGAGCCCGTGATGCTGCTGTGGCGCATGGCAAACCTCCCGGTGTGTGGCCCGCGGAGCGGGCGTGGGCGATCGTGCCCGCGAGGCGCGCCGGGCGCTGCGGCGAATCGAGCGACGGCCGACGGCGGCCGGGCCGAGCAGCGTTCGGGCGCCGGCCGGGATGCATCCAGGGTTGCGGTGGCCACGCGGGTTGCGGCGACGTCGTCGATCCGCCCCGGTCGCGGCTCGTGGCGCCGGGGGATCGGTCATGCGGCGTGCCGGAGCGGGTGGAGGCGTGGCGCATGGTCGCAACGGTCCGTGGCGCAACGAATTGCCGGCGTGTCATGGTTCGTGGGGCCATAGCGGTCAGGGACACGGGGTGGTCAGCGGCCGGCCGGTTCCGCGCGCTTGTGGCCATCGAGGCCGAAGTGGCGGAGCTTGAGCCGGAGTGTGTTGCGGGCCATGCCGAGCGCTGCGGCGGCGCGCGACTTGTTGCCGCGGTAGAAGCGGAGCGCCTCCTCGATGCGGCGCCGTTCCTCCTCTTCGGAGCCGTAGAACGAGTAGCGGCCGCGGGGGAGGTGGAACGGCGGACGCGGCTCGCCGGCGCCGTCGGGCGCTGGTGGGGCGGACGCGTAGGCGGCGCTGGGCTCGTGTGCCATCGGGGCATGGGTGAGCGGCGGGGGCGTGCTGGTGACGGTGGTGGGGAGGTGGGCGACGCCGATGGTGGGGCCGTCGCAAGCGAGGACGGCGGCCTCGACGGCGTGGGCGAGCTCGCGGATGTTGCCGGGCCACGGGTAGGCCTGGAGCCGGGCGAGGGCGGCGGGTGAGAACGTGCGGGCGGGGGCCTGGTAGCGTTGGGCGAAGCGGTCCAGGAACTGGTGGGCGAGGAACTCGATATCGCCGTGGCGGTCGCGGAGCGGGGGCAGACGGCAGGAGAGGACGAGCAGGCGGTGGTAGAGGTCGCGGCGGAAGCGGCGCTCGGCGACGGCGCGCTCGAGGTCGATGCCTGCGGCGGCGATGATGCGGACGTCCACGCGGACGGTGCGTTCGCCGCCGAGGCGGCGGATCTCGCCGTCCTCGAGGGCGTTGAGGAGCTTGGCCTGGAGCGGGAGCGGCAGTTCCGCGATCTCGTCGAGGAACAGGGTGCCGCCGGCGGCCTGCTCGAAGAGGCCGCGGTGGGACTGTTGTGCGCCGGTGAAGGCGCCGCGGGTGTGGCCGAAGAACTCGCTCTCGAAGAGGGTCTCCGGGATGCCTGCGCAGTTGATGGCGACGAAGGGGCCGCGAGCCCGGCGCGATGCTTCGTGGATCGCGCGGGCGAGCACTCCCTTGCCGGTACCGGTTTCGCCGGTGAGGAGGACGGGTGCGTCGACGGCGGCGGCGCGCCGACCGAACTCCCGGAGTGCGGCGGCGGCGTCGCTCGGTCCGAGGATGCGGTCGAGGGCGTTCACGTGACGGCTCCGGGATGCGGGTGGTGGACGGTCGGGGTAGAGGATGTCCTTGCCGGCTGGACGGCGCCATAGGAGAAAGCGACACGGTGTGGGGCGGGGCTCGTGGCGGCGTTCGGGCGGCGGTCCGTCCCGTGGTCGGGTCGGTGAGATCGTCGTCAGCGGCGCTGTGTGCACCCCGTGGCGGGGGCGGCGCGGGGTGGCGAGGTGGGGTGGTTCACGTTAGGTTTGGGCGACCCCGGGGGTGAGGAATGGCATGGATCCGGCGGCCGTAAGCGCCGCCGGTCACGATAGATCCGAGGAATCGTCGTCGCGCGCCGTGCGCCGGAGAGCGGGTGCGCGCGGGGGCAGAGATCACCCTTTCCCCGGCGGCGACGCTGCCGCCGGGACGGCACGAGAACCGAGGAGACCGTCGAGATGGCGAGAGAGACGAGCTCAGGGATCGGCGCGGCGACCGCAGCGCCGAGTGAAGCGGCGGCCCCGGGCCTCCCGGGCGCCACGTTCCTTGGGCATCCCCGTGGGCTGTCCACCCTCTTCTTCACCGAGATGTGGGAGCGGTTCAGCTACTACGGGATGCGGGCGCTGCTGATCCTGTTCATGACGGCGGCGGCGACGGGCGCGAACCCGGGGCTGGGCTTCGGCGAGGCGACCGCCGGCGCGGTGTACGGGCTGTACACCTCGATGGTGTATCTGCTGGCGCTGCCGGGCGGCTGGATCGCGGACAACCTCTGGGGTCAGCGCAAGGCGGTGTTCGTTGGAGGGTGCATCATTGCGCTGGGCCACTTCACGCTGGCCGCGCCGCTGGTCGGTCTGCCGGAGGTCCCGAGCTTCTTCCTCGGTCTGCTCTTCGTGGCGGTGGGCACGGGTCTGCTGAAGCCCAACGTCTCCACGATGGTCGGCGACCTGTACCCGGAGCCGGGGCCGGGGGCGACGGAGCACGAGCGGCAGCAGTGGGCGGCGAGGCGTGACGCCGCGTTCTCGGTCTTCTACATGGGGATCAACATCGGCGCGATGCTCGGCCCCTTCATCTGCAGTACGCTCGGCGAGGGCGTGGATTGGGGCTGGCTGTCGTTCGAGGGGAGCTGGCACTGGGGTTTCTCGGCGGCCGGTTTCGGGATGGTGTTGGGGCTGATCCAGTACAGGTTGGGTGATCGGTACCTCGGCCGCGCGGGCCACCTGAAGACGAACGATCCGGAGGAAGTGCTGCGGCGTCGGAGCCGGAACTTCTACACGGCGACGGCGGTCGTGGCGGCGGTCGCGGCGCTGACGGTGTACCTGCTCGCGTCCGGCACGCTGGGGATGACGCTGTCGGATTTCGCCACGTGGGTGGGGTACGGGATCCTGCTGCTCTCGATCCTGTTCTTCGCGTACCTGATCTTCAACCGGGTCGTCGCGGCCGCGCTGTTGGCGCTGTTCGCGGTGCTGGTGGCGGCGCTCGCGCCCGGGATGGGCACGGAGGGCGGCCAGTGGGCGATCATTGTCACGCTCGGCGCGTTCGTCGTGCTGAACCTCGGGCTGCTGGTGGCGCGTGGCGCCTCGGTGTCGGTGGAGAAGAAGCGGCTGATGGTGATCTTCTGGCTGTTCCTGCTCGCGGCGATCTTCTGGTCCGGTTTCGAGCAGGCCGGCTCGTCCATGAACCTGTTCGCGCAGGACCTGACGGACCGCAGGATCTTCGGCCGGGAGATCCCTGCCGGCTACCTCCAGAACGTCAACCCGTTCTTCATCATCGTGCTGGCGCCGGTGTTCGGCACACTGTGGACGTGGCTGGCGCGGCGGGATCGGAACCCGTCCATCCCGGTGAAGTTCGCGCTGGGGCTGCTGGGCCTGGCCGCCGGTATGTTCGTGCTGGCGTGGGGCGCGTCGTATGCGTCGGCGACGAACCGCGTCTCGATGGCGTGGCTGGTGGTGACGTACTTCCTGTTCACGGTCGGCGAGCTGGCGCTCTCGCCGGTCGGCCTCTCGTCCATGACGAAGCTCGCGCCTCCGGGGCGGATGGGTCAGATGATGGGGATGTGGTTCATTGCCGCGGCGCTGGGCAACCTGTTCGCGGGGCTGGTGGCCGGGTCGCTGGAGACGATGACACCGACGGAGCTGTTCCGCAGCGTGGCGATCTTCGCGGGCGGCGTGGGGATCCTCGCCCTCGTGTTGAGCCCCGGCGTGAAGCGGTTGATGGGCGGAGTCCAGTGAGGTGAGCGGGCGGCGCGCGGCGAGCGTGGCCCGCCCACATAGGTTGAGAGCGGCCCCCGTTCCGTTGCGGTGACCCGTCGACGGGCGGGGGCGGTTTTTCCCTGTCGGCGAGGCCGCCGAGCCATGGAGACGGCCGGAGCTCTGGGGAGTCGCAGTCGAGGAGGTCTGATGCTAGCGAACGGCCAGATCAGAGCCGTGGCGCAGGAGCTGGGCCGGGCGGCGAACGAGCGGATCCGCTACACGGGGGACCAGTACGACCGGCACCGGTTGTGGGAGGCGGTGCGGTACGCTGCGCGGGCGATCGAGGCGGTCGCGGAGCTGGAAGAGTCTGGAGACCTGTCGCCTGCGGAGCGATGCCGGCGCGTGCGATACGTGGTGAGCGAGCTCGAGTGCGCGTTGGAAGCCGCGCGGAAGGCAAAGGTGGTGCTGGACTGGACGGCGCAACGGCAGGGTGAGGACTTCTAGCGGCGATGGGCCGCAGGCGACGGAGCGAGGACGACGACGTCGGTTCGCGGCCCATCCGATCGCGATCGCCGCTTGGCTCCTGTTCCTCGCCCTCCTGGTGCTGAGCAGCCGGTTGAGGCTGGAACAGGGAGCGGTCCGCGAGGCGTTCGCGAGCCTCGGCCCGGCCGCGCCGGTGGGGTTCGTGCTGGCCGAGGCGGTGCAGGTGGTGTTCTGGCCCATTCCCGGCCAGCCGCTCGAGATCCCGGGCGGTTGGCTTTTCGGTTTCACTGCGGGCACGCTGCTGGGCTCGCTCGGCGCGGTGATGGGATCGCTGATCGCGTTCGGGCTCGGGCGTCGCTACGGGCGGCCCTGGGTCGAGCGGAACACGCCGGCCGGCGTGCGGGAGCGGTTCGCGAGGCGGCTGGGGTCGGGCCGCGCCGAGTGGGTGGTGTTCTGGTTGATGATGGTGCCCGCGTTCCCGCGGGACCCGCTGTGTTACCTGGCGGCGCTGACGCGGCTGACGCCGCTCCAGTTCGGGCTCATCGCGCTGGTCGGGCGGCCAGTCGGGCTGGCGCCCTGGGTGGCGTTGGGCGGCGGGGGCGTTGAGTTCGGGCTGAAGATGCAGGCGGTTGCGCTGGCGATCCCCGCGCTGGTGTGGGCGGGGAACCGGGTCCACCGGCTCGTCAGGAGCGGGCGGGTGGTCGGCGGCGGGGTGAGTCCGTTCGATCCAACCGGAGAGGGCCATGCGTAAGCTGGCGACGCTGAAGCGACTGTTCGATGATCGCGCGCTGTACTGCCAGCTCATCGTCACGCGGCGCTGCAACCTCGCCTGCGGCTACTGCAATGAGTTCGACCAGGTGTCCAAGCCGGTGCCCTACGAGGTGCTGGTGCGTCGCATGGACCACCTGGTGGACGTGCTGGGCGTGACGATCATGGACTTCCTGGGCGGAGAGCCGCTCCTGCACCCGCGGATCACGGACCTCGTCGCATATGCGAAGCGCAAGGGCTGCTGGACGAACATCATCACCAACGGTCTGCTGCTGAGCGACAAGCTGATCGCTGCGCTGAACCGCGCCGGCCTGGACTCCATGTGCGTATCCATTGACCGCATCAACCCGACGGACTTCACGCACAAGGGGCTGAAGCCGCTCAGGCGGAAGCTGGCGGCGCTGCGGCGGAACGCGCATTTTCAGGTCGAGGTGAACACCGTCCTGTGTGAAGAGACCGTCGACGAGTTCGAGGAGCTGGTCAGTGAGCTGAAGCGCATGGGCTTCCCGGTGCGCTGCGGGGTGCGTCACTACCAGGGGCGGGTGGAGCTGAACGGGCGGATCCGCGAGCGGTTCGAGTGGTTCCACGGTCATTTCCGGCACTGGCGCATCGCGCCGATGATGGACCTGCACCGCGCGCGGATGGAAGGACGTACGCCGCAATGGAAGTGCACGGGCGGCTACAAGTTCCTCTACGTGGATGAGTTCGGCACGGTGAAGGCGTGCTCGCAGGTCCCGCTGGCGCGGCCGAAGAACGTGCTGGAGATGACGGTCGCCGACCTGAAGGCGAACGACGTCCACAAGGCGTGCGAAAAGGACTGCGGCGTGAGCTGCGTGATCCAGACGTCGCTCATCACGGTGCACCCAGTGCGCTACGCCGCTCGCTGTGTGCAGCACCTCCTGGCGACGCGGGGCAACGGGGTGGAGCTGGGCGGCTTCAAACGGGCGTCCAAGGCGGAGGCCGCCGTGTAGCGTGAGCCTCGCGCGAGACGAGCGCTGCTGCTCCTCCGGTCGCCATCATTTCGGTTCGAACGTTCGTATGCGGAACCTCGGCCTGACGTTGGTGGTGTCGTCCGCGTTCGTCGTGGCGGCGTGGCCTGCCACGGCGTTCGCGCGAGCGCAGCGGGGCGGGAACGAGCCGCCGGCGTACACCGCGGCGCTGGCGAAGCTCGCCGCGGGCGACACGCTGGGCGCGCTGGCGGATCTCCGTGAAGCGATCAAAGCGCGGCCCGACTTCGGGCCGGCGCACCTGCGGCTGGGTGCGCTTCTGAGCGCCCATGCGGGCGAGGCGTCTGCGAACTACCAGGAGCGGATCGAGGCGGAGAAGGCTCTCGCGCGGGCGACGCAGCTCATGCCGAACGACCCGGTGGCGCTGCTCGAATACGGGCTGCTGCTGAGGCGGCAGCAGATCAAGACGGACGCGAAGCGGGTGCTGGATCGGGCGTGGGCCGCGGCGGAGCGCAGCGGCGCGGCTCTCTCGCCGGAGGACAGGGCACGGCTCCATTTCGAGCTGGGCAAGGTCTACGAGGCGTGGTGGGAGGACTGGCACAACCTGGTTCAGATCCCGCCGGCGGTCCGGCAGATGATGACGTGCCCCGAGGCGACGGTCGCGGGGGGCGGGGATGGCGAGGTGCCGATGCCGTTCGCGCATCATCAGTTGGCGGTGGCGTGTCCGCGGAAGTGGGCGGAGCAGGCAGAGCACGTGGTGCCGCTCGAGGATCTGAAGTCGGAGGAGCGGGCGCGCATGATGGCCCACTTCCGTGCTGCACTGGAAGCGAATCCGGGGCACGTGGACGCGGCGGTGCATCTGCTCGGGCATCTGGCGGACGCGGAGGAATGGGAAGAGTACGGCCGCGTGGCGCAGCAGCTCGTCGAAGCAGCGCCGGGCGACCCGCGCTCGCACCTCTTCCTCGGCCTCGGCCTCCACGAGACGGGCCGGGACGCGCAGGCGGACAGCGCGTTCCGCCGGGCGTTGGCGCTGATGCCGCCGGAGGAGCGGGCGGTCTTCGAAGACATCACGCTGCTGCTGCCGCGGCGGATCCACGAGAAGTACGCGGCGCTGGACAGCGTCGGCCGGCGTGAGGCGGCGCGGATCTTCTTCACCTCCACCGACCCGCTGTTTCTGACGGAGGCGGAAGAGCGGCGGCTGGAGCACTACGCGCGGCTGGCGTGGGCGGAGCTGAAGTTCGGCGAGCCCGGTCGGCGGTTGCGGGGTTGGGAGACGGAACGTGGCCAGATCTGGGTCCGTTACGGCAGGCCGTGGAAGTGGTACCAGTGCTGTTACGGCGAGACCGTCATGGCGCCGAACGGGCTGTTCCCGCTCAACTACCGGTACACGTACTGGTCGTACGGTCCGGACGGGCCTGTTTTCGTGTTCCAGCGGCAGTTGACGTACCGGCACGCGCGGTTGGTCGATGAGGCGAAGCAGCTCGCGGACGAGCTGGCGGCGACTGCGCCGGAGCTGTACCGGCCCCGCACGGTGCCCAAGGTGTACGAGCTCCCGCACCAGGTGGTGCGGTTCCGCGGGAGCTCTCCGGAGTGGACGTGGGTGGAGATCCATGCCGAGCCGCCGCTGGACTCGCTGGGCGCCTCTCCGGGGAGTCGGCTGGACGCCGGAGTGTTCCTGTTCGGCCCGGAGTACGAGCCGCTGTGGTCGCGGCGCCACACGGTGGAGGTCGGCACGATGCCGGTGGTGCTGACGTACCGGATGGAGGTGGGGCCGGGGCGGTACCGGTACGGCGTCGAGGCGCGGGCGGCGGGGCCGGACAGCACGGCGCGGCCGGCGGCGCGGGCGCGGGAGGTGGTGGAGACGACGGGTTACGGGGAGGGGCTGACGATGTCGGACCTGCTGCTGGCGAACGCGCTGGTGCCGCTGGTGGAGGCGCCGACGTCGCGCGAGGAGCTGCGCATCGTGCCGAGCCGGACACTGGCGTTCGAGCACGGCGCGCCGGTGCACCTGTACTTCGAGGTGTACGGGCTTCAGCCCGACGACGAAGGGTACGGCCGCTACCGGGCAGAGCTGGCGGTGGAGGACAGCACGCGGCGCAACCTCGTGCAGCGGCTCGCGCGCGGCGCCCAGGAGCTGTTCCGGGGCGGTGGGGGACCCGGTGCCCGCGTGAGCTGGGAGCGGGTCACGCCGGTGCGGGATGGCGTCGCCATGGACTACCTGACCGTGGAGCTGCCGTCGCTCGATGCCGGCGAGTACGTGGTGCGGGTGCAGGTGCGGGAGCCCGCGACAGGGCGGGAGGCGACGGCGGTGCGGCGGTTCCGGGTCGTCGTCCCGCGACGGGACGATGGAGGCGGGAGTTGACGATGCGTGGTGCTGACTCGCGTGGATGCGCGTGGGCCTGCCGCGGGCTGGCTCTGGCGACGCTGTGTGTGGCGCTGCTCGGGGGCGTGCCGGCGCAGGCGGCGGCGCAGGAGACGCGGGCGGACACGGCGGCGGTGCTGCTGCGGGTGGCGGAACGGCTCGAGGCGGAGGGCCGGAGCGCGCTGGCGGGTGCGCTGCTCCAGGCGATCCTCGAGCGCTACGGCGACACCCCCGCGGCGGAGGCTGCGCGGCGCCGTGCGGCGGAGCGGAGGGCGGCTGCCGAGGTGACCGGCAGCGGGCGGGGCGAGTTGATGGTCTGGGGCACGCTGTACGGGCTCTTGCTGGGCGCCGCCGTCCCGGCCGCGGCCGGCACGGATGAACCGGAGGTGTACGGCGCTGGCCTCCTGCTGGGCGGCCCTGCCGGGTTCCTCGCCGCGCGGACGTACGCGCGGCGAGGGCTGAGCGAGGGGCAGGCGCGGGCCGTCACGTTCGGCGGGACGTGGGGCACCTGGCAGGGGGTCGGCTGGCGGGAGGTGCTGGACATCGGCGAGTCGTCGAAGTCCACGTTCCGCGCCATGGTGCTCGGCGGCCTGACAGGGATCGGGGTCGGCGCCGCGCTGGCCCGCGACCGTCCGATCACCGCGGGGACCGCGACGGCGGTCAGCTTCGGCGCGCTATGGGGCACGTGGTACGGCCTGGTGATGGCCGTCCTCGCGGATGTGGAGGACGACGACCAGCTGCTCACGGCTTCGCTGGTCGGCGGCAACCTGGGCCTGGTCGCCACGGCGCTCGTGGCGCCGGGCTGGAACGCGTCCCGGCAGCGGGTACGGCTGGTCAACGTGGCCGGGGTCGCCGGGCTGGCCGCTGGATACGGGCTGCTGCTCCTGCTCCAGCCGGACGACGACCGCGTGGCCATCCTCGTCCCGGCGGTCACGAGCGCCGCAGGCCTGTTCGCCGGCGCGGCGTGGACGCGGAACCACGACCGGGGCGCCGGCCCGGACGGCGGCGGTGGAGAGGCGCTGCTGGAGTGGAGCGGCGGACGGTGGACGGCGGGCGAGCCGCTGCCGGTGCCGGTGCTCCTCGAGGCCGGGGGCGGCCGGCGGGCGCCCGGCATCCGACTGGACCTCCTCTCACTCCGGTTCTGAGTCGCAAGGAACAATCAGCTCTGCCGTTGATTAGGATACCGCGGGCCGGCGCCGCCGCGGGGGGCCGGGCGGCGGGCGCAGACCCGGCCACGGTCTTCATGGAATCCAACCCGGAACGCGACGCGGCACGACCGGCGGCGCGAGAGCAATAGGAGCCGATGCGCTGGAAACTGCTGATGCTGGCGGGAGTCGTGGCCACGGCCGCCTGCCGTGAGGCCGACCGGCCTGGTCCACCCGTGTACGGGGCGCTGGTGGCGGTGGACTCGGACCCCCGGGGCGCCCGGATCTTCGTGGAGCGTCAACAGCGGGCGCAGGTCACGCCGGACACCTTGAGCGATGTGCCGATCGGCAGGCGCGAGATCGGCGCGCGCCTGGACAGCATGGGGGTGCCGTACGGCTTCGCCGAGCTGGTGGAGGTGCCTGAGGAGGGCATCGTGGAGGTGTTCGGCCCCCTGCTGTTCCGGTGCACCGTGGATGAGTGTTTCCGAGTCTTCACGAAGTACCGGACGGCGAACACGATCCGCTTCGCGACGAGCCCCACGGGCCACCTCTTCTACATCGATGGCACCGGCGGCGGGTTGTTCTGGCCGGCCGAGACGCAGAACAGCTACGTGGCCGGTGGCGGCGCCGCGTTCGCCGGCGTGTGGGGCACGACGTCCACCCCGGTCGCGCTCGGCCCGTACTCGTTCGGGGACCAGTTCGGGAACTGGGCCCACTACCTGGCCGGCCGGCCCGCGCCGGAGGTGAACGAATCGGAAACGGGCTTCTCGCTGCGGCAGACCACGTGGGTGCTGCCGCCGGGCATCTTCGGGCTCTACAACACGGTGCGCGGGCTCGAGATCGAGCAGGAGGTGATCGGGCGGCACGACGTCGAGGGCGTGCTGCTCGTGCGCCTGACGTACCGCAACATCTCGAGCCACCCGGCGTACCGGCAGATGGATCCTCAGCCCGCCGAGGGCGGGACGTACACGGACGCCTATATCGCGTTCGCGCTGGATGCGGACATCGGCGAGGCGGAGGATGACCTGGTGAGCTACGATCCGGACCTCGGGCTCGTCTTCATGTACGACGCGCAGTTCCGGGAGGGGGGCTTCCAGGGCGGCTGGGCGAACCGGCCGGCCCTCGTAGGCGTGCGGGTCCTCGAGGCGCCGGCGGGTTTGACGCCGATCCTGACCGCGTGGCCGCGATCGGAAGACTGGTATCCCGGAACCGTATCCGAATCGAACGGCTGGGGCTGGCTCGCCGGGCAGCAGGACCAGAGCAGGTTCCCGCGCCATCCCGACGCGAGGATCGGCTACGCGCCCACCGTGCCGGACGATTACCGGATCGTGGCCAGCGTGGGTCCGCTGCGGCTCATGCCCGGCGACGCGGCGTCGTTGACGGTCGCCGTCGTGATCGCTGAGCCGGAGCCGGGTACGTTCGTTTCCGGTCAGACCGTCCCGCCCGGCGACCCGCTCGACCCGAACCGCCAGATCCTCCGCGTGGCCGAGGGGTTGCGGCAGCGCGCGATCGCGGCGGAAGAGCTGCTGGACCTCCTCCCGGCTCGGCGCTGAACGCAGGATCGGTGGGATGGAGGCGGGGCCGGCATCCTGATGCCGGCCCCGCCTCCATCCCTTTCCTCTCGAGGCCGGTCACACACGACGGGCGCCGGGCACTATCGCCCCATCCTCTTCTTCAGCTCTCGGAGCCGCGCCTCCGCCTCACGCTCCCGCCGCTCCCGCTCGAGGCGGCGGAACTCGGCCTCGGCGGCCTCGTCCACCCCATCGCCCGTCCAGCGCGGCCCCCGGGCTCCGACAGCGTCGACGCCGTCCGGCGCGGCGCCCGCGTCCACCTCGGCCGCCCGTTCGCTGACGATGCGCTCCATCTCCGCGAGCTCGCGGCGCAGCAGGTCGCGCTCGGCTTCCAGGGCCTCGGCCTTGCGCTCCAGCACCGCGGCGCGCTCCGCGTGGCGGACGGCGAAGCGCGCGGCGATCGCGGCGGTCTCCTCGTCGCCGATGCCCCGGGCCAGCCCCTCGCGGCGGCGGCAGACCGCTTCCTCCCGGCGTTCGGCCGCGGCCTGGCTGCGCGCGTTCGCGAGCTCACGCTCGATGCGCTCCAGCTCCGAGCGGACGACGGAAATGTCCTTCTGCATGGCACGGAGCCGGTCGCGGGCGCCGCCCGTGCCCTGGTCCTCGCCGTACAGCTCTCGGCGGAAGTTCTCGACGGCTTCACGCCATGCGTTTCTCAGCTCCTGGAACATGGAGACAAGGTAACGCGCAGGCGCGCGGCGGGGTAGCGCGGCCCGATCCTTGCGCCCCGAGGCGCGCGGCCGGCGGAGGCAACGGGATCGAGGAAGGGGTCCGTATGAGCAAACCGTCCGCGGGCTTCGCGTATCCGGACCCGGGTTCGCTGACGCGCGAGGAGCTGAAGTCCATCACGCACGGCGAGTTCTGGATTCCGGAGGCCGAGCGCGTGGTCTACCAGGCGGCGCTGCGCGCGCTGAACCAGGCCGGCGTTCCGTACGTCGTGAGCGGGCTGTACGCGATCTATGCGTACACGGGGATCTACAGGCAGACGAAGGACCTGGACCTGCTCCTCGAGCCCAAGTACGTGATCCAGGCCGCCCGGGTGCTCCGCGACGCGGGGTTCCACACCCGCCTGGAGCAGGCGCACTGGATCGGGAAGGCGTTCCGTGATGAGGCGATGATCGACCTCATCTACGGGATGGGGAACGGGCTCGCGCTGATCGACTCGCAGTGGTACCGGCACTCCCGGCCGGGCATCCTGGCGGCGACGCCGGTGCGCGTGGCGCCGCCGGAGGAGCTGATCTGGCACCGGCTGTTCATCGCGGAGCGGCACCGTTCGGACGTGGCGGACGTGGTCCACCTGATCCTCGCCCGCGGCGATGAGCTGAACTGGGAGCGGTTGCTGGAGCGGGTGGGCGAGCACTGGCGGCTGTTGCTCGGGCAGATCCACTTCTTCGACTACGTCTATCCGGGCTACCGGCGGCGCGTGCCGCAGTGGGTGCGGGAGGACCTCTACGAGCGCGCGTTCGAGGAGATGAACGTGGTGGGCGATCCCAACGCGTGTCTGGGGACGCTGGTCTCGCGCTTCTCCTTCGCCATTGACGTCAACGAGTGGGGGCTGCGTGACCTGAGGGCCGAGGCGATCGCGCGGATGCGCGCGGAGCCGGTGATCCAGGAGATCCGCGAGAGCGAAGTGTGGGATGACCAGGCGACAGGGATCGAGGGTTGAGGAGCGCGGTGCGCCCCGCGAACGCGGGACCCGACGGGTCAGGATCGCGGCGGTTGGCGACCTGCACTTCGATGGGACGCAGCGGGGCGCGCTCGTGGACCTCTTCAGCGCGATCAACGCGGAGGCGGACATCCTGGCGCTGTGCGGCGACCTCACGACCCACGGGCACCCGGACCACATGCGTGCGTTCGTGAAGGAGCTGACGGGCGTCGAGGTCCCCATCGTGGCGGTCTACGGGAATCACGACCACGAGTACGACGCGACGGAGGAGCTGACGGCGATCCTCGCGGAGCGGGGCGTGCACGTGCTGGACGGGGGCCAAGTCGTGATCCAGGGGATAGGCTTCGCCGGCGCGAAGGGTTTCGCTGGCGGGTACGGGCGCGGTGCGCTGGCGCCGTTCGGCGAACGGCTGATCAAGGACTTCGTGGGCGCGGCGATCGAGGAGGCGATCAAGCTGGAAACGGCGCTCCGCACGCTGACCACCGACGTGAAAGTCGTGCTGATGCACTACTCGCCGGTGACGGACACGCTGCGC